>NZ_CP098732.1:3300000-3381792 GCF_023824315.1 Acinetobacter tibetensis
AGCACTTGGCTTAGCAGGTGGCGTTAACACACAATTCGGTGATAACACCTCCATCACTTTGGTTCGTCAGGGTCGCACCTTTCAATTAAATAGTATTGATTTAGAGAAAGCAGGTTATTCACTGCACAATCTTTTAATTCAACCCAACGACACACTTTATGTAAATTCAAAAGAAAATCAGAAAGTTTACGTGATGGGTGAATCTGGTAAAAATCAATCCTTATTGATGCGTGATCAGGGCATGACCTTAAGTGATGTCTTAGGTGAAAGCCTCGGTTTAAATCCAAATACCGCCAGTGCCAGTCGGATTTATGTGTTACGTAGCGATGCGCAAACGCAACAAACTGAACTGTATCATATGAATTTACTCAGTTTGGGTGATTTCGGTTTAGCCAATCAGTTTAAAATGCGCAGTAATGACATTGTTTATGTAGATTCTACTGGTTTAGCCCGTTGGCAACGTGTTGTGACCCAAATTCTACCTTTCTCAAATGCTTTATATAATATCGACCGTTTGGGGCAATAATGCATATTCAAAATATTCTCGTGGTCTGTATTGGAAATATTTGTCGTAGCCCGATGGCTGAATACTTTTTAAAGCAGGAATTTCCTCAACTTCATGTTGAATCAGCAGGAATCTCTGGTTTAATTGGTCATAATGCTGACGATAAAGCCATTTTATGCATGCAAAGGCATGGCATTGATATGCAGGCACATATTGCAAAAAAATTAAATGCCGACCTAATAAAAAAATCCGACTTAATTTTAGTCATGAGTCAAAATCAGCAAAAGCATATTGAGCAAACATGGCCCTTTTCCAAAGGAAAAACCTTTCGATTAGGTCACTGGCAAGGTAAGAATGTCCCTGACCCTTACCAGCATGAACAAGCCGTTTTTGATGATACCTGTCAGCTTATACAAAACTGTATAAATGACTGGAAGAAACATATTTAACCCATTGATAGCAAAATTATGAGCCAAAATACCAATACAGAAGACACAATTGATTTAAAAGAGCTGTTCTTTTCGTTAATTGCTCAATGGAAACTGATTGCATTATGTACCATCTTAAGTTTGGTGTGTGCATTACTCTATTTAAGAACAACTCAAGATATCTATGCGGTTGATGCACTCATACAGGTTGAAGATAGCAAAGGTGCAGGTACCGCAGCTTTATTGGGTGATTTATCATCAATGGTCGACCAGAAGTCCCCTGCCCAAGCTGAAATTGAAATTCTGAGATCGCGTTTGGTTTTAGGGCAAGTTATTCAACAACTGCATTTAGATTTTAGTATTTCATCAACAGATGATACGATCTTTCATCGTTTACTCAATCAAGATAGTTTTCAAACCGAGTATCTGCCACAGGCTGTTACTTTTTACAATAATGAGCAGTCATTTCAGGTTCGAAAATTTGATGTCCCTACTGAATACCTCAACAAACGACTGCTTTTAAGTTTTGAGGATAAACAATTTACCCTGACCGATCAAAAGACGGATGAAGTGGTTTTTAAAGGGACATTAAACCAAGTCAACCAAAGTCGCTCTTCTGTTGGTACTTGGAATATTGGCATTTTTAGCCGTGACCCATTAAGTTCAAGTTACAATGTTCAGAAAATGTCTTTACCAGCAGCTGTGGATACGGTTCTCCAGAATTATTCTGTGGCAGAAAAAGGCAAACTCACGGGTGTACTTGGGCTCAATTATCAAGGTGCAGATAAAGAGCACATCGCAAAAGTCCTGAATTCTATTTTAGTTGCCTATAGCAAACAAAACATTGAACGTCGTTCTGCTGAAACAGCACAAACTTTAAAGTTCCTCGATGAACAATTACCAGAGTTAAAACAGCAACTCGATGTGGCTGAACGTGAATTCAACAAATTCCGTGAACAGTACAACACCGTTGATGTCACGAAAGAATCTGAACTTTATCTGACTCAAAGTATTAGTCTTGAAACTCAAAAAATTGAACTGGAACAGAAGCAGGCTGAACTTTCAGAAAAATACACTGCTGAACACCCAGCCATGCAACAAATTGATGCCCAGCTCGCAGCAATTAACAGTAAAATTAAAGAGTTGAATGCGACGCTAAAACAATTACCAGACCTGCAACGTCGTTATTTACAGTTATATCGTGAAGTTGAAGTTAAACAACAGCTCTACACTACACTATTGAACTCTTATCAACAGTTACGGATTGCTAAAGCGGGTGAAATTGGGAATGTCCGTATTGTCGATACAGCCGTATTGCCAATTGAACCCATTAAGCCTAAAAAATTGTTGGTGCTGTTGTTATCGATTTTTGTCGGTGGGTTTATCGGTGTATTAATCGCATTAATGCGAAATATGCTACGTACGGGTATTAAAGATTCTGGTCAAATTGAAACTGAACTCGATCTTCCTGTCTATGCGACTGTGCCACGTTCACCTGTGCAAGAGAGTCGTATTAACATTATCAAGAAGAAGAAACACATTCCTATTCTTGCTGTTAAAAATAGCGATGATATTGCGATTGAAAGCTTACGTAGCATGCGGACTGCCATTCATTTCGCACTGAACAATGCGCGTAACAACATTATTATGATTTCAGGTCCCGCACCAGAACTCGGTAAATCATTTGTATCAACCAACCTTGCGGTTATTTTGGCACAAAGCAACAAGCGTGTATTGTTGATTGATGCGGACTTACGTCGTGGCTATTTACATAAGTATTTCCATCAAGATAACCAAGCAGGGCTTGCTGAATACCTCAATGGTCAACATCCACTTGAGAACATTCTCAAAACCACAGAAGTTGAAAATTTATCGGTGATTACTCGCGGTAAGAGTCCCGCAAATCCATCTGAGTTACTCAGTACTGAACGCTTTAAAAACTTATTGGAACAGCTATCTACCCAATTTGACCATATCATTGTCGATACGCCACCTATTTTGGCAGTTACCGATGGTATTATCATTTCCCAATACGCAGGCGTTAACCTTGTGATTGCACGTTATGGTAAGACTCAAATTAAAGAACTTGAGTTGGTAGTCAATCGCTTTGAACAAGCGAGCGTTAAAGTGACAGGTATTATCTTAAACGATATCCAACGTACGGCAGGCTCAAGTTATGGTTATAACTATGCCTATGCCTATAAAAATGCGAAAGATGACTGATAGCTTAGCAATCATTTTTCACCTAAAAGGATCAGCATGACGCTGGTCCTTTTTATTTGTATAAAAAATGTTTTAGGTAATCAGTCTGTTATAGCTTCTTTACCTATACAGGCATATAGTAATATCCAAATATATAGTCGGTTGAAATACCATCTAAGCATTAAAAAATTTGCTAAAATAGCAGCAAATTTTTGATTACTACAATGAATTTTGGAAAACCCTATGAGTAAAGCCTTACCCATCGCTGTTGCTGTAATTTTAGGCGGTGCTGCACTTGTTCCAGTTTATTATGCCACCAAACATCCTGAAGCAATCACATCAAAAGCCTCTAAAAATGCTTCTGCTGTTGAAAAAATTAGTTATGCTTTAGGTTATGAAGTTGCACATCAAACACCTCCTGAACTTGACATCAATAGCTTTGTAACAGGCGTACGTGAAGGTCATGCTCGTACACAACCTGCATACACTGAACAAGAATTACAGCAAGCTTATCAGCAATTCCAACAAGAAATGCAGAAAAAACAGGCAGATCAAGCTAAAAATGCACAGAGCGCAAGCGACAGCTTCCTTACAGAAAATGCCAAAAAGCCTGGGGTAAAAACGACTGCTTCTGGATTGCAATATATTATTACTCAAGAAGGCACTGGCAAGCAGCCAGCGGCTGACTCGGTCGTGACGGTACATTACACAGGTAAATTGGTCGACGGGAAGGTATTTGATAGCTCAATCCAACGTGGTGAGCCAATTGAGTTCCCACTCAATCAAGTGATTCCGGGTTGGACCGAAGGCTTACAATTAATGAAGGAAGGTGGTAAAGCCACTTTATTTATTCCAGCGAAATTGGGCTATGGCGAACAAGGCGTACCTGGTACGATTCCAGCCAACAGTACACTGATCTTTGATGTTGAATTGATTAAAGTGAAGTAAAAAATGAAGGAGAGCTCGGCTCTCCTTCTTTCACTTTCAATATTAATTTTGCACAATATACAGGTTTCAATCGAACAAACAGATCGACTCAAAATGATTTTAACGTGAGACTGATTTAAATCTAACACGCAAAAAATAAAAAAGAACTGTCATCGATATTCCCCCAAACTTGTAGATATTCCGACACGAAAAATACTTTAGGAAGGTTGAATGAAAATACAAATTCTCTTGGCATCGGCGCTGTTATTCAGTGCGACTACTTTTGCAAAACCCATTACCACCAGCAGTTCAAGCTCAGAACAGGCTGGGTATAGTTTTGGCTATTTAATGGGTCGTACCAATGCCGAATCAATGAAAGATTTAAATCTCGAAGCCTTCATTCAAGGGCTCAGAGAGGCCGCTCAGGGCAAAGAGGCTTCATTAACAGATGAAGAAATGGCACGCGTCCTAACCCAATATAAAAAACAGGCAGAAGCCCAACAACTGATTGAATTAAGAAAACAAGCTGAAGAAAATAGCAAGATCGGGACAGCCTTTTTAGCAGAGAATGCTAAAAAGGCTGGCATGCAAACCACGGCGTCAGGATTACAATATCAAGTGCTTAAAGCAGGCACAGGAAAAACCCCGAAAGTCAGCTCAAAAGTTAAAGTGGATTATGAAGGTCGTCTGATTGATGGCACCATTTTCGATAGCTCGATTGCACGTCAACAGCCTGCCGAATTCCAAGTCAATCAAGTCATTCAAGGCTGGACCGAAGGCTTACAATTAATGAAAGAAGGGGCTAAATATCGCTTCTTTATTCCTGCTCATCTCGCCTATGGTCAGATTGGTTCTGGCGATATTATCGAGCCGAACAGCACGCTAATTTTTGATGTCGAATTATTACAAGTACTGCCTTGAAAAAAAGGGACTGATCACAGTCCCTTTTTTCGTTCTAAATCAATTCACCGTAGCAAGCATTGAGTTTAGATTTCAATTTAAAATCAGACTTATGGGCGTAAATCACGCGGACGGAAACCCATTACAATTAATCCGATCAGGTAAGCCACAACGCCAACGACGCACAAGCCAATCACTTCGGCCACACGCAACCATTGGGATAAGCTACCGTCATACCAAGTTAAGCCATAAGCCAATGCAGCAATCATGACAATATTAGCCACAGCATATTGTAAAAACAGCTTTTTCCAATGCGAACCAAAGCGGAAAATATGACGTTTATGCAAGTAGAAGTACAACATGCCTGCATTGACTAAAGCCGAACCAGAAGATGCCATTGCCAATGCCATGTGTTCGGCCTGCCAATCAATCAATTTAAAGAAACCAATAAACACCACGTTCAAAATAGCATTTGCTGCTACCGCCATTAAACCAACACGTACTGGGGTTTTGGTATCTTGCTGCGCATAAAACCCGGGTGCAAAGACTTTAATCAACATGAAAGCAATGACCCCTGCACTCATACACTGTAAAGCCAGCGCTGTCATTTGCGTATCTTCTACAGTGAATTCACCCCGTTGAAACAAGGCTTGAATAATCGGGGTCGAAAGCATAAACAAAGCAATACTAGCAGGAAGCCCAACCAAAACAATGACTTTGGCAGCCCAGTCCATCATGCCACGGAATTTATGTTGATCTTGTTCCGCGTGTCGTGCCGACAATGACGGCAAAATGACCGTTCCGATGGCAACGCCAATCAGGCCCAATGGTAACTCGGTCATACGCTCCGCACTATATAGCCATGACACAGAACCATCCTGCATAAAGGATGCCCAAATGGTATTCAGCAGTAAATTAATCTGCGTCACGGATACCCCAAACAACGCTGGCAGCATCAACTTCATGATGCGGTCGACACCTTCGTGCTTAAAATCAACCTTCGGTGGAATTAATAAATTTTTGCGCCAAAGTTCTGGAATCTGAATCGCAAGCTGTAACACCCCCGCCACGACCACTGACCAACCCAAGGCCATAATCGGTTCAGCCATATACGGTGTGAGCCACCATGCTCCCGCAATCATTGCCACATTAAGGAGGACTGGCGAAAATGCAGGCGAAGCAAATGAGCCATAACTGTTCAAAATACTGCTGGCAAAGGCGGTCAGTGACATGAACATTAAATATGGAATGGTGAGGCGGAACATGCTCACGGCCAGATCAAATTTCTCTGGATCTGAATGGAAACCCGGCGCATAGATATACAAAATTGCTGGCGCGGCCACCATCGCGATAAATGTCAGCAAGGTCATGACCGTCAGTAAACCACCAAATACACGACTGATGAGAATTTGGACTTCTGCATGTGTCTTACTGGTTTTATATTCGGTCAGTACAGGAATAAAGGCTTGTGAAAAGGCACCTTCCGCGAATAGGCGCCGAAAAAAATTGGGGATACGGAAAGCAACCACAAATGTATCGAAATCCTTCCCTGCACCAAAGACATTGAGCAAGACGATATCACGTACTAATCCGAGTACACGAGACAACATGGTCATTGCACTGACAATAAAGGTCGATCGCCAAAGCGCCATCGTATCCACCCAGTTAAAAAATTAGTCGCTATTGTAATGAAACTTGTGAAGAAAAATCGTTGTTAAATGATTAACCTCAACGGAAATGTCTCTTTATTTTGAGTTCTTTATCTGTTGCACCAAGCTTCTGAACTTCACCCAATCAAAGTAAGGACCTGGGTCAGTTTTGCGCCCTGGTGCAATATCAGAGTGCCCTGCCACATGCTGTTGTATCGCTGGATAAGCCTGTTGCAAACTCACCACCACTTGCGCCAAAACCTGATATTGCAGGGTTTCAAAGGCACAGTCATCGCTTCCTTCGAGTTCAATTCCGATGGAATAATCATTACATTCCTGCTGCCCTAAATATGAAGAGCGTCCTGCATGCCAAGCCCGTTGCTGAAAATTCACAAATTGTAGTACCTCTCCAGTACGTAAAATCAGCAGATGTGCCGAAACCTTCAGGTCTTGAATGGTTTCAAAGTAGGGGTGTTGCGTTGAATCTAGCTGGTTCTGGAAAAATTGCTGGATATAGCCTCCCCCAAACTGCGACGGCGGTAAACTGATATTATGAATCACCACCAATTCAATTTTTGCCTCTGCTGGTCGCTGATTAAAATTGGGCGATGGAATTTGCTTCGCACCGATGAGTTGACCATCGACAACCTGAAAAGACGAGCGCTGCTGCATAATCCATTCCTCGCTATATTGAAGCTTTATTTATAAGTACACCATGCTAAAACTTTCATCATAAAATCTCAAATCTACGGCATAAACTGTAAAGAACAATGTTAAGATAACGCGCAATTTTCATGGGTTAAAAAGACACGGAAAGACTATGAGTATTTCTCCAACGCTGCTTGAACAATCAATTCAAATCAATATTCAACAAGCACTCCAAGAAGACATTGGTGATGGGGATATTACGGCCTTATTAACCCCCGAAGATGAGCAAGCGACTGCAACCATCATTAGTCGCGAAGACATGATTCTTGCAGGTCAACCTTGGGTGGATGCCTTAATTCAGGCTTTTGATGCTTCAGTTCAAGTCACTTGGTTAAAACAAGACGGCGATAAAGTTGCAGCCAATGAAGCATTTCTAAAGCTTGCAGGCTCAGCGCGCAGTCTACTGACCGTCGAGCGCCCTGCGCTGAACTTTATTCAGACTTTATCTGCGGTTTCGACCAAAACTGCTGATTATGTCAAACAGCTAGATGGTTTAAACACCAAATTGCTCGATACTCGCAAAACCCTACCAGGTTTACGTATTGCGCAGAAATATGCCGTTGCAGTAGGCGGTGGGCAAAATCATCGCTTAGGCTTATTTGATGCATTCTTAATTAAAGAAAATCACATTATGGCAGCAGGTGGCATTGCCGAAGCCATTGCCAAAGCCCATCAGATTGCGCCGGGCAAACCTGTCGAGGTTGAAGTTGAAACTTGGGATGAACTTAATCAAGCCCTTGAAGCCAAAGCGGATATTGTGATGCTGGATAATTTTAGTCAGCAACAAATGATTGATGCCGTCCAACATGTCGCAGGTCGTTGCAAATTAGAAGCATCGGGTAACATCACCATTGATAATTTACGCCAAGTTGCCACGACTGGCGTTGACTATATTTCAATGGGTGTACTGACTAAAGATGTCAAAGCGATTGATTTATCGATGCGTTTTAATGGCTAATAATTGATCAGATTCTAGTGGTCACTGTTAAACGTGATCACCAATTTTGAATCTATATAAAGTGCATTGAAAATAATCTTGAAAGTTCTATAATCCTGAGCTGCCTTTCTCCTCCCTCAACATCTGTTATGAATATCTGGAAACAGCAACTTTTATTTTTGCTGATTGCCCTCGTGTCTGTGGCCTTTTTCTGCCTTTATCCTGCCCTTCCACGCATCCTGAATAATCCCGAGCAGTATCTTCAGCTCAATGGCGCAAAAATTGTCATTTCAGTGCTGATTAATTACGCCCTGATTTCCTTTATTTACTTATTGTTCAGAAAAACCTTTATTACCATTTTTTTTAGTCAGTTTATTTTTTTATTACTGATTTTTATCAATACACAAAAAGAAAAATACTTATCGGCCAGTTTAGTGCCTAGCGATTTCTTATTGATTAAAGAAACCTTTGTTGTTGCACCTTGGTTACTTAAATTTTCGGTCCTATCAGGGGCTGCTGTATGTATTGCCCTTATGGTCTTTCTCTACCGTAAAGAACGGCTTGAGAAAAAACGCCTGTTTTTCTCAAATGCTTTACTGTCTCTTTTCGGTTTAGGACTTTTTGTTAGCGCAAATTTTAGTAATAACTTTGGTCAGTTATGTAAACAAAACCAGCTCGGCTGGCTATGTGAATATCGACAAGCTTTTCCCAACACCAAAGGTGATTGGATCGGTGATCATCTCACCATTCAAAAAATTGGTTTTATTCCCTTCTTTTTTTCAAAATCTATGGATAGTCTGAATACTCGGCTATTTAATACCGAAAATATTCCTGAACCCACCATCAAAGCGCTATATACACCTTTTAGCACAACTCCACCTGTGCTCAAGGCGCAACAGCAACAGCCCAATATTGTAATAATTATGAGCGAGGCACATTGGGATGCACGTCAGTTGGGCAAAAGTATTCCGCAGAACATCACCCCAACACTTGATCGCTACCAAACCTCAAGTTTGCTTTCGCCAAGTTTTGGTGGCGGTACAGCCAATGTGGAATTTGAAGTCCTGACCAGTTTGAATATCTATTTAAATCATAATGAATTGATGTATGTGTCCAAACTGAAACGCCCCACTTATTCCTTGGCCACTTATTTGAATAGTTTGGGTTATGACACCACTGCCATGCACAACAGCGGTAAGTTTTTTTACAACCGCAACACGGTTTATCAAAACTTAGGCTTTAATCGCTTTACTTCGCTGGAAAATATGACCAGTGCACAAGATCGTGCCAAATATATCAATCAGGCGGGTTGGGCAACGGATGATTTACTCTATCAATCCATTCACAAGCAACTGAAACAAACGGAACAACCGCAATTTATTTATGCCATTACAGTCGAAAATCACTTTAACTACAATGATGATCGTTATGGTAAAGATCATTTCAACATTGATCAGCAAGGCCTCAGTGAGCGTTCCAAACGCCAACTCAACACCTATCTGACTGGCTTACAGCGTGCGGATCAACATGTTGAACAATTACTGCAAGATTTAAAACAACTTGAACGCCCAACCCTTGTAATTTTCTTTGGTGATCATTTACCAAACTTGGGGCAAGTCTATGATGACTATCATTTCTTTGCTTCAGCTCAGGAAAAAGCTGAAAAGAAAGATGTGAAGTTTTTTAGCACACCTCTAGCCGTCTGGAGTAACTACCCAATTGATCGCAGTCTTTTCCAGCAAAAAAATATTGCAGCACATTTTCTTGCGCCTAAGGTGCTGACAGCGGCTCAATTGCCACTGCCCCCTTATTACCAATTTATCCAAGCTGTAAATGCCTGTTATAGTGCCATTCATCAAACTGGGGTCGAACTCAATCCTGAATGTAAATATCCGCATCCGCAATTGTTAAACCAATACAAAGATTTAAATATGGATGTGCTGAATGGGAAGAATCATAGTTATCAACTGCTGACTCAAAAGGCATCTTAAGTTTTTATGATGCTGTTGAATCTTTTGAACTTTGCTGATCTTGTTGTGAGGGATGAGAGGTTTGATCCCAAGCAGATACCGTTTGTTTTAATTCAGCAGGACGCGGATCACAGGCCATTAATGCAAAGGTCACCACTGCACAAAACAGTATAAAGAATTGAGCCATAAATTCATGCTCCAATAAAATGAATGGCATGAAGTTTACATAACGATCATGAGCATAAAATTAAGTGCATGTTATGGATTGATCTTGATTTGATTAGGTTTTGTAATAAAAAAATGCACCCTGATGGGTGCATTTTTAATGTTTTACATGATTAAGCGTATTACCAACCCAAAGCTTCTTGCTGCTTCTGGATCAGCGCTTGAATGCCTTTTTCAGCCATTTCTAACATGTCATTGGTTTGAGTACGGGTAAACGGTTTATCTTCCGCAGTGCCCTGAATTTCAATAAACTCGCCTGCTTGCGTCATGACAACATTCAAGTCGGTCTGGCAGTTTGAATCTTCTTCATAGCACAAATCTAACAATACTTCGTCTTTAAAAATGCCGACAGAAATAGCAGCAACTAAGCCTTTTAATGGATCATGCTTAATTTTCTTTTGTTCAAGCAAAACATTCATGGCATCAACTAATGCAACTGCTGCACCTGTAATCGCAGCAGTACGTGTGCCACCATCGGCCTGAATCACATCACAGTCAATGGTAATGGTATTTTCACCCAGTTTTTTTAGATCGATCATGGCACGTAAGCTACGACCAATCAAACGTTGGATTTCTTGAGTACGTCCAGACTGTTTACCACGTGCCGCTTCACGGTCACTACGGGTATGCGTTGAACGTGGCAACATACCGTACTCTGCGGTTACCCAACCTTGTCCTTTGCCTTTCAAGAAACGCGGTACAGAATTATCAATACTGGCAGTACATAGCACTTTGGTGTGGCCAAATTCAACCAGCACAGAACCTTCAGCATAACGTGTGTAATTGCGGGTAATTTTTACATCACGTAATTGATCTAGAGTACGTTGGTCGATACGCATAATTCGCCTTTAATCTTGACAGGAATTCGTTGCGCACAAGTATAGCAGATGCAATCTCGTCAAATGGGATATCCACAATCCTGTCATCAAAAAACCCCGTTGAATAACATGCCACGACTTTTTACCCCCAATTTCTGCTGTTTTTTTGGACAAAAAATTTGTTAAACTCTATCAAAACCAGTCGAGAGCTATTATGTCGATTAGAGATGAACGTAAACAACAAAGTCGCCAAGCCCTGCTGGATGCTGTCTTAAGTTTAAGTTCATCAGGAATTTCTTTTAGCAGCATGAGTTTGCGAGAAATTACGCGCCATGTTGGTTTGGTTCCAACGGCGTTTTATCGTCACTTTTTAGATAAAAATCAGCTCGGTTTAGAGTTAATTGATCAAGTTGCCCTACAACATAAACGGGTCTTGCATGAACTCAAGTTAGCCTCCTTACTCCAACAACATACCGACATAGAACCTCGCCTAGATCAGTTTTTTACAGCCGTACAACAACATCCTGAATGGTGGATTTTTATTAGTGCTGAACGTTGGGGCGGCAGTGCTTTATTACGCTATGCGATTGCCCGAGAAATTGAGTATCTGATTGAAGATTTGAGTGATGAACTGAGTGAAGTTGAACCTACTTATGCTGTTCAAGACCTTCAAGTACTGGCTAATCTGCTGATTAATTTATCTTTTAATTGGGCCATGTCTTGGATTAATTTAATGGTTAGCACCGACACCCCACAACTGATACAGCAACGGCTAAGTTTTAAAAATCAAACCGTTCAACAAATAGAGTTGCTGTTTCGGGGCATCATCCATAAGAAATAAAGGCTTCTGCCTATCCTTGATCCAGAAAAGCTCTCATAAAAAAACCTGCAACAATGCAGGTTTTTAACACTTCACAGATTATTTGGCTTTACGCTCTTTCTCAACCAAGTAGCTCACGACTTGCGTCACTTTGGCATCTTCACCCTGTACCACATATTTACCATTCACCACCACCGCAGGCACACCTGTTAACTGGTATTGTCTAGCCAGTTGCTGTGATTGAGCAACTTTCGAGGTAATCATAAATGAGTTAAACATGCTGTTAAATTTAGCTTCAGGAACCCCATATTTGCTAAAGAATTTCGCTTGCGATTTTTGATCAAAAATCTGTTGACCATTCACATGGATCGCATGGAACAAGGGTAAATGGGTCTTTTGACGTACACCTAATGCCTCAGAGACATAGTAACCACGTGCACCTTGCTCCCACACTGGGTTCATGGATGCTGGGGTACGCACAAAACGCACATCTTTTGGAATATTTTTTAGCCAAGTCTGCATATGTGGTTCTAACTTAAAGCAATGTGGGCAACCATACCAAAAGAATTCACGCACTTCGATTTTTCCTGGCACTTCAACTTTGCCTGGGTTGGCGACTACCGTATAGTCCTTGCCTGCAACAAAATTCGCTGCCATAACACTACCAGAAAATGCAAATACGGCCGTTGCAAGGCTACCCAAAAGGAATTTTTTCATTGCGTTTGTTGTCCTCTAAATCATTATGATGAGCTTATGCGAAAACTATAAAACAATTTAGTCGATTTCGTTTTCCTTCTGTGAACTTTTTTACTGCTTTTATCGCTTTTTTTAGAATTAACGCTACACTAGCCCTATTGATCTTTATACCAAAACAACTTGATTGAGGTGGCGCAGATGTCGCAATTAAATGTTGATCCGCAAGAAATTGCCAAATTTGAAGCCTTCGCTGCTATATGGTGGGATCAGCATTCTGAATTCCGACCGCTCCATCAAATTAACCCGCTACGCCTCAATTGGATTGATGAACGCGCCAATGGTCTTGCTGGGAAAAAAGTGCTCGACGTGGGCTGTGGTGGTGGCATCTTGGCAGAAAGCATGGCACGCCGTGGTGCAAATGTACTTGGCATTGATATGGGCGTAGCACCACTGAATGTTGCACGGATTCATGCCGAACAAGAAGGCGTACAAAATATCGAATATCGCCAAATTCCAGTGGAAGAATTAGCCAAAGAGCAAGCAGGTCAATACGATGTGGTGACCTGTATGGAAATGCTGGAACACGTGCCAGACCCTGCCTCGATTATTCAAGCCTGCCAAACGCTGGTAAAGCCGGGTGGACAGGTGTTTTTCTCAACCATTAACCGCAATCCCAAGGCCTATTTATTTGCCATTATCGGTGCAGAATATATTTTAAGAATGTTAGCCAAAGGCACGCATGATTATCATAAATTTATTAAGCCATCGGAATTGGCGCATGATATTCGTCAAGCAGGACTTAACCTGAAAGACATGACAGGATTACATTATAATCCGCTGACGAAACGCTACTGGTTGGCACCGAATGTCGATGTGAACTATATGGTCTACACCGTAAAAGCAGGTGCAGAATGAAAGCCGTTCTGTTCGATCTCGATGGTACTTTAATTGATACTGCTGCGGACTTCATTCGTATTATTCAAGGCATGTGTCGTGATGCAGGTCGTGAAGTGGTCGATGCTGCGCTCATTCGAACCCAAGTGTCTGAAGGCGCGCGCGCCATGGTCAAACTGGTCTATCCAGAACTTGAAGTGGATGATCCCCTTTTTCTGACGCATCGCCAACGCTTTCTCGATTTATATGGCGCTGAGATTGCAGTGGATACCGACCTATTTATGGGGATGTCTCCGCTTTTGGCAGAATTAGAGCAACACAATATTCCATGGGGGATTGTCACCAACAAACCCCGCGGACTCAGTGAGTCTTTACTGGCTGCGCTGAACCTGACCGAACGTTGTGCCGTATTGGTTTGCCCTGAAGATGTCAGTAAAACCAAGCCTGATCCTGAACCAATGTATCTTGCAGCACAACAATTGCAACTGCCAGCAGAACAATGTATTTATGTGGGTGATCATCCACGGGATATCGATGCAGGTCGCAATGCTCAGATGTACACCATCTTGGCGGCGTATGGTTACTTACCCTTGGCGCACAAAGATGACCTTGCTGCATGGCAAGCCAATTGTATTGTGAACACCGTGACCGAATTACAACACGTGATTCAACAAAAACTCACGCTCAACAGTGCTATAAATACATAAACTTGATGAAGTAAAAATAAGAAGGAGGTGACCATGAAATATTCTGAATATCAACCTCGCCCAGATCTACTTAAAGATCGCATCATTTTAATTACTGGGGCTGGTGATGGCATTGGTCGTGCTGCAGCACTCAGCTATGCCTTACATGGTGCAACCGTGGTCTTGCATGGTCGCACCTTAAACAAACTGGAAGTCATTTATGATGAAATCGAAAGTTTGGGTGCACCACAACCTGCCATTTTGCCACTGCAATTATCCAGTGCTTCACAACGCGATTATGAATTGTTGTACGACACTTTAGAAAAACAGTTTGGTCGTCTGGATGGCATTTTGCATAATGCAGGCATTTTAGGTGAGCGTACCGAGCTTGAGCATTATCCGATTGATGTTTGGGATGATGTCATGGCCGTCAACCTTCGCGCTCCCTTCATTTTGACACAGGAACTGTTACCTCTGCTGCAAAAGTCAGACAATGCCTCGGTGGTTTTTGCCAGTTCTGGAGTTGGACGTCAGGTTCGGGAAAAATGGGGAGCTTATTCGGTTTCTAAAGTTGCGATTGAAGCGGTGAGTCAATTGTTTGCCAAAGAAAATCAACATCCGAATGTCCGCTTTAATTGTATTAACCCTGGCGCAACACGTACCGCGATGCGTGCCAAAGCCTATCCAGATGAAGACCCAAAAACCTTAGCCACGCCAGAATCCATTATGCCTGCTTACTTATATTTGATGGGCGATGACAGTCTGCATCTTAGTGGGCAAAGTATTGATGCCCAAGATTAATTTTTTTGCTGTTTAAAGCTGAACCAAAAATCCTTTGTTTTTAACAAAGGATTTTTTTACAACCCAGCAATCGTTTTATCTTATTAATTTGATAAAAATATTCGGTTTTATAAATAAAAACATCTCTCCTAAACTCTATCGACATGCTCAGCAACAAATTTAGGAGGCAATTTCCATGACCGATTTACAGCACAAAGGTGAATTGATTCGCTCAATCCAATCCCTACAACTGCCTGAAACGTTGCTACACGCCTTGGATGATGCACAACAAGCGCCTAGCGTGATTGAAGCAATAGACTATTTACAACACTGGGCCAAACAGTGGAATTAGACCATTCACTGATCCTGTATAGAAATGTCTGCCACTAAAAATTTGCTGGGTTCTTGCCGCGTAAATCGACTGAACGGAGAAAATTGCCCATACAGAAAGATTTTCAAAATGGATGATTTCATGGATAATATTCTTAATTTATCTATTTTTTTAAAGAATTAATCTAATTCCTTCACAGTTTCTCTGCATTTTTTTCGTACATTAAGAACTGTGAAATGAATACATCTATAACGAGGGGTCAACATGAAAAAGACGATGGCAATATTGACCATTTCTTTCAGTGCATTGATGGCAAGCAGCCTGAGTTCTGCTGCCCCCCACTTTGATCATCGTGGGGATGACCATCCACGCGGCAATCAAGGTAAAGGGCGCGACTTTCGTGATTTTGATCAAGATGATGAACGCATGCAAGATAAACGTCGCATGCGTGAAGAACGTGGGGTAAAACGTCTACAGCAGCATCAATGGCAAACGGGTTATGTCATGCCACAACATTATCGTGGTAACGGCTATAAAGTCGGCTACAAAGAACATAACTTACCGAAACCCGCACGTAATCAGCAATGGTACAAAATCAACAATGACTACATTTTAATCGATTCAGGCAGTAATGGTATTTTACGTATTGTGAATGATTAAGTCTTCCACTTTAACCGTTCTGTTTTCGCCAGTCTTACCTCAAGTTAGACTGGCTTTTTTATGGCTACATTTTCCTGAAGCGCTATGATTCACTGCCCATAAGCCTTAGGCCTAAACGCTGAGACCCTGTTTACAATCTTCGTTTTCTCTTCATCAAATTCACATTTACACAATACTGCTCTCATTTTTTCTCTGCTGTTGTTGGTTACCTTAAGCCTATCGAAAGACATAAAGATACATTGAGGTTCAACATGAAAAAAATCGTTTCTGCTCTCGTTTTTACTTTAGGCAGTGCAATTGCGGCGTCAGCCATCGCAGCACCCGCTTATGAACATCGTTACGATAAGCGCCACTATGCAGAACAACATGATCATGATTGGCACAAAGAAGATGGCCGTTGGAAAGACCAGCGCTATCAACGTATTAACCCAAGCCGCGATTGGCGTGTAGGTCAAACGTTACCTCGTGGTTATGATTCTTCACGTTATGCCGTGGATTATCGTGATGCAAAACGCTTGCACAAACCTACACGTAATCAACAGTGGTACAAAATTAATGGTGATTATGTCTTAGTCAACGAACGTAACAACCGCATTATTCATATTTTGAGTTAATGCTTACAGCCCTCCAGATAAATTCCTTCCCCCTCGGCACCTTAACGAAAGTTAAGGTGTTTTTTTATCTAAGATTGTTCGCCTGTGAGTTTTTTGATTAGAATCTACTATTGATCAGTTTTTTTGAGATAGGCATGCAAGCGAATTCGAACGATGTTTCACAAAGCACAACCTTACAATATGTGCACTGGTTTCGACATTCTGCACCCTACATCAATGCACACCGGAACAAAACCTTTGTCATCATGTTTGATGGTGAAGCGGTTCTACACGAAAACTTCCAACATATTATTCACGATATTGCTTTGCTCAACTCATTGGGTATTCGGCTGATTTTGGTACACGGCGCGCGTCAGCAAATTAATCAGAATCTTAAAAGCACTGGACTCAGTACCCCATTTCATCAACACCGTCGCATTACCACCCGAGAGTCTCTGGGCTGTGTGATGAATGCCGTGGGTTCAGTTCGCCTACAAATTGAAGCGTTGTTGTCTATGGGTTTGGCCAATTCGCCGATGTATGGCGCGCGCATTGATGTCGTTTCAGGTAATTTTATTACTGCTAAACCGTATGGTATTCGGGATGGTATTGATTTTCAACTGACAGGAGAAGTCCGCAGTGTCGATACCGATGCCATTCAAAAACATCTGCAACAACACAATATTGTAATGCTCGGTCCAGTAGGATATTCCACAACGGGTGAAGTTTTTAACTTACCTGCCGAAGAAGTGGCGACCAAAACTGCCATTAGCCTCAAAGCGGATAAATTGATTTTTCTAGGCAAACAGCATGGTCTACTCAATGAACAAGGTCAGTTACAACGTGAAATTACCCCGCAACGCCTAGATCAGTATATTTTGCAATCTCAAGAGCATAATCCCGAACTGGCGCAGCAACTCCGCAGTGCACAAAACGCCTCACTCAAAGGGGTGCATCGTGTGCATCTGATTTCCTATACCTATGATGGGGCTTTACTCGAAGAACTGTTTACCCGTGATGGTTCAGGCACGATGGTCACAGATGCGCATTATGAAGATGTGCGTATGGCGAATATTCAAGATGTCGGTGGACTGATCAATTTGCTACGCCCACTCGAAGAAGATGGCATCTTGGTCTACCGTTCACGCGAACGACTGGAAACGGAAATCGAACAATTTGCGGTAATTGAACGTGATGGCATGATTCTAGCCTGTGCAGCCCTGTATCCAATCCCTGCGCAAGAACATGAATTACGTAGTGCTGAAATTGCCTGTGTGGCCGTGCATCCAAGCTACCGAAAATCAAATCGTGGTAGCCAAATTCTGCACTATTTGGAAGGCAAAGCCCGCAGTATGGGCATACAACAGTTGTTCGTCCTGACCACACGAACAGCGCACTGGTTTTTAGAGCATGGCTTTGAAACTGCCAATGTCGATGATTTACCCAATGCACGTCAGGCGTTGTACAACTATCAGCGCAATTCATTGGTGTTTAAAAAGCGGATTTAATCCGCTTTGCCCATTTCAACAACGTTCACCTGAATCACAATGACTTTATCCAGCTCTCAAAAGGCGAGGTAAAGTCATTCTGAGATTAACCTTTCCGCCTGAGCATTCACCTATTCATGTGCCATCGCCTTAGCAGCATTTATGCAATGCATATCGTCCAGCGTACTAATTCAGGCTGAATGCTATATTCCGCTACGGCATAAACTTATACAGATAGCTTAATTACAAAATAAATCTAATATTTTCAATAAATTAAATAAATACAAATTGATATTCTATTTTTCTTATAAATCAACTTTAACGCTAAGTTTTGCATTTTTTTATTTATCTTTTTTTTTCATGACCAATCCTTGTTTTTTTATTTTTTCCGCAAAAGAAAGCGCTATAGCGTATCTGCTCAAGCTTATCGCAACTTAAATTACAACGGAGCACGTCGAACATGAGCAAGCCATCTTTTACATCAACACGTCCATGGATTCTTTTGACTGTTGTGGCTGGTAGCATGCTCATGGCGGGCTGTAGCCCCAAAAAAGTTGAGACCACCACTTTAAATATTGGTTTTCAAAAGTACGGCATCTTACCGATTGTGAAAGCCCGCGGCACTTTAGAGCAAGCTTTGGCCGCACAAGGCGTACAGGTGAAATGGGTTGAGTTTCCAGCAGGTCCACAATTACTGGAAGGGCTAAATGTGGGTAGTGTAGTGTTGGGTGAAGCTGGTGAAGCACCGCCCATTTTTGCCCAAGCTGCCAACTCGAATTTAGTTTACCTCGCCAATCAACCACCCGCACCACAAGCTGAAGCCCTGATTGTGCCGAAAACATCGAACCTTAAAAGCATTCAAGATTTGAAAGGTAAGCGTGTAGTGCTGAACAAAGGCTCCAACGTGCATTATTTATTGTTAAAAGTGCTTGAAGCCAATCAGCTCAAACTCTCTGATATTGAAGTGGTATACCTGCCACCTGCGGATGCTCGTGCCGCTTTTGAACGCGGTGCAGTCGATGCATGGGTCATTTGGGACCCATTCTTTGCCGCAGCCGAGCAACAGTTAGGAGCACGCGTACTCGCTACGGGTAAAAATCTAGTCAACAACCATCAGTTTTACTTAGCAGATCGCAAATTTGCACAACAACATCCTGACCTTTTAAAAACAGTGGTGAATGAATTAAATCAGACCACCACGTGGGTCTCACAGCATCAACAACAGGCTGCTCAGTTGCTACAACAACCGACTGGCTTGCCTATTGAAGTCTTAAACCGTTCGATTTCTCGCATGGGATTTGGAGTTCAACCCATTTCTGAACAAGTGGCCAAACAACAGCAATTTGTCGCAGATGCTTTTTATCAACAAAAGCTGATTCCGAACAAAATTGACATTCAAACTGCGCTGTTAAAAGCGACACCATAATCATGAGGAACAGCAAAAATGAACGCCCTTAAAACAATAACTTTCGTTGGCATTACTGCACTGAGCCTTGCGCTGAGTGCTTGCCAAAAATCTGAATCGAGTCAGACCCAAGCTGCCACCCCAAATAAAGCTGAATCGGTAGATACGCTTTCTATTGGCTACCAAAAATCTTCCCTAAATTTGTTGGTGGCACGTCAGCAAAAGTTGTTTGAACAGGAATTTCCTCACGCCAAAATTGAATGGAAAGAGTTCCCTGCGGGTCCACAAATGTTAGAAGCTCTAGCGGTAGGTGCTGTTGATTTTGGTGCCGTCGGCAATACTCCTCCCATTTTTGCTCAAGCAGCAGGTAAAGACTTAAGTTATGTCGGTTATGAGCTAGTGCCTGCCAACTCTCAGGCATTACTGATTCCCAAAAGTAGCGGCATTCAGTCCATTCAAGAGCTAAAAGGCAAACGCATTGCGGTACAGAAAGGTTCAAGTGCGCATGAGTTACTCGCCAAAATTTTGCAAAAAGCTGGCTTAAGTTGGCAGGACATTCAACCGATTTGGTTACCCCCTGCCGATGCACGCGCCGCTTTTGACAAACAGTCGATTGATGCTTGGGCCATTTGGGAACCCTACCTCAGTGCGGCGGAGCAAGATACACATGCCAAAGTGCTGATTGATGGGACTGCCTTCCCCAAAACCTACTCTTTCTATATTGGGAACCCAAAATTCATCGCAGCACATCCTCAAGCGACTTCACAGTTTTTACATGGCTTGAATCAGGCCGATCAATGGGTATTAAAAAATCAGCCGCAAGCCTTAACCGTCTATACCCAAAGTACGGGTTTACAGACTTCGATTGCCCAACGCGTGATTGATAAACGCCTGAAACCATCGCCGATTCATACCTTAACCCCTGAAGTGGTACAAGCGCAGCAACAAATCGCAGATCTGTTCCAACAGGTTCAATTGATTCCGAAAAGCATTCAAGTTCAAACCACCATTTGGGCAGCACCGAAAACTCACTAATCTGTAGAAATTGTAAGGATATTGATAATGAAAATTTTCTGGTTTATTCCCACCCATGGTGACAGTCGTTATTTAGGAACCAGCAAAGGTGCGCGCCAAGTCGATCATGCTTATATGAAGCAAATTGCAGTTGCAGTGGACAATTTAGGCTATGAAGGTGTGCTGATCCCAACGGGACGTTCATGTGAAGATCCATGGATTACGGCTGCCAGTTTGATTGATGCAACCAAAAATCTGAAGTTTCTCGTGGCATTACGCCCAGGAGTGACTACACCTGCATTAGCTGCGCGTATGGCTGCCACGTTTGACCGTTTATCCAATGGACGTGTCTTGTTAAATCTGGTGACGGGTGGTGACGAACAAGAGCTTAAAGGTGATGGCATTTATGAAGACCATGCCACCCGTTATGAAACTGCCAGTGAATACACCAAAATCTGGCGTGAGATTCTGACCCGTTCACACACAGGCGAATCTTTCAGTTTTCATGGAGAACACTTAAAAGTTGATGATGCCAAACTACTTTACCCGCCAGTGCAACAGCCCTACCCACCTTTATGGTTTGGTGGTTCTTCAGAAGCAGCGGTTGAACTAGCAACCGAACAGGTTGATACCTATTTAACTTGGGGTGAACCACCCGCAGCAGTCAAAGAAAAACTTGAAAATGTCCGCGCGAAAGCCGCAGCAAAAGGACGCCAACTTAACTACGGTATTCGTCTGCACGTCATTGTGCGTGAAACCAACGAAGAAGCCTGGAAAGCGGCCGATGAGCTGATTCAGTATGTCGATGATGCGACCATTGCTGCGGCACAACAAAAATTCAAGCAAATGGACTCTGTGGGACAGCGTCGTATGGCTGAACTGCATAATGGTGATCGCAGCAAACTTGAAGTGTCACCAAACTTATGGGCAGGGGTTGGACTGGTACGTGGCGGAGCGGGTACAGCTTTGGTAGGTGACCCGCAGACTGTGGCGGATCGAATTCAGGAATATGCCGATTTGGGCATCAGCACCTTTATTTTTTCTGGCTATCCGCACTTGGAAGAATCGATTCGCTTTGCCGAACTGGTGTTCCCTTTATTGCCTTTAGAAACACGAAAAAAATTGACGCAACCAAACTTGACTGGCCCCTTCGGAGAAATTGTGGCCAACAATTATGTGCCAAATCAGACCTCGGTTTCGCGTCCAATTAAGGAGCCTGCCTAATGTCCAAAAGTACTGCGGCTGAAACTTTCCCAAAACGGAAAGTTTCACGTGGAACAAACTTTGGGCAGCGTTTGCTGCCTTGGTTGTTCCCTTTTTTACTGATTCTGATCTGGCAAATTGCATCTAGTACAGGTTTGCTACAGAGTCGCATTTTACCTGCACCGACTGCGGTCATTAGTGCCTTCTGGCATTTACTCATCAGTGGTGAACTTTGGCATCATGTCAAAGTCAGCGCAGGACGTGCCTTATTAGGACTGGCTATCGGTGGTGGCTTCGGGTTGCTGTTAGGATTACTCAATGGCTCGTCTAAAACGGCCTCGACCCTACTCGACACCACCTTGCAGATGATCCGCAATATTCCTGCCCTCGCCTTGATTCCGTTGGTGATTCTCTGGTTTGGCATAGATGAAACTGCAAAACTGTTTTTGGTGGCAGTTGGGGTATTTTTCCCAATTTATATCAATACCTACCACGGCATTCGTTCGGTCGATCCTCAACTGATTGAAATGGGCAAAAGCTACGGTCTCAGCCGATGGGAACTGTATAAAAATATTATTTTACCTGGGGCGATGCCCTCCATTTTGGTCGGCTTACGTTTTGCCCTTGGCTTGGTTTGGGTCTTACTCATTGTTGCGGAAACCATTTCTGCCCAAGCGGGCATTGGCTATATGACCATGAATGCACGTGAATTTTTACAGACCGATGTGGTACTGGTTGGCATCTTACTCTATGCCCTATTAGGTAAACTGGCAGATGTGCTAGCGGTCAGCTTAGAAAAATATTTATTGCGCTGGCACCCGGGCTATCAAAAATAAGGAGCCGAACATGACAGATCTCAGTATTGGCCAGCATGTTGCTGAACAGATTCAACACCCACAATCACCACAGGCAGATATCCAACCGAAAGCCGTAATTGGTGCAGAAATTCTGATTGAACAACTCTATAAGTTTTATGGTGATGTCAAAGTTCTTGAAGATTTAGATCTCCATATTCAACCTGGAGAATTTCTTGCCATTGTCGGGCGTAGTGGTTGTGGCAAAAGTACCTTATTAAGACTGATTGCTGACTTAGAACAACCAAGCTACGGTGAAATTAAATTCAAGTCCGCTCGCCATTTGCGTGAAGGCATTACCAGTGACGATATTCGGGTTATGTTTCAAGATCCACGTCTGCTGCCTTGGCGCAGTATTGAACAGAATGTACAGCTTGGACTCAACAAAGACGCGCATGCACATGCCACTGCATTATTAGAAAAAGTCGGTTTAAAAGAAAAAGCGCCTCTTTGGCCTACGCAACTTTCAGGCGGACAGCGCCAACGCACCGCACTCGCACGTGCATTGTCTCATCAACCCCGCGTGTTGTTATTAGATGAACCGCTTGGTGCTCTCGATGCCTTAACTCGATTAGAAATGCAGAATCTGATTGAAAAGCTATGGCGAGAACAAGGCTTTACCGCCGTTTTAGTGACCCATGATGTCAGTGAGGCAGTACAACTGGCCGACCGCATTATTCTACTCGACAAAGGCCATATTGCCCGTCAGTTTCAGGTAGGCCTACCACGCCCGCGTGAAAAAAATCTGCATTTCGCTGAACTTGAACAGCAAGTCTTGAATGCCGTTCTCTCCACTTAAATGATATTTTTGCGCTAAGCTTAAACCCAAGCTTGGCGCAAAAATGCTAAGTGAAAAGGGATCAATCGCATTCGCAGCACTGTCATCAAACTGTAATATTTGAAATAAAAAATGACCCAAATTGATGCATTTTCCCGCTCCGCTATCCTTTTGATTTTTTTAATGGAATGAATGTGAAATCGCGCACTGTTTTTTATCCGTAAAATACAGGATTTCATCAAATTACCTGATTTGTTGATGCACAAATCTGATGATTTGCCGTACAATTTGAGCTTCCCTGAATTTTTTAAAGCTACGAATGGAACAAAAAAAGAGTACTCAAAAGCGCCATCAATTGCTGAATGCCGCACTTGATGTTTTTTCCTTATATGGATTTAACGGGGCTAGTTTAGATGAAATTGCTCAACTTGCAGAAATGCATAAGTCGAACATTTTTTACTACTATGAAAATAAAGAAGCACTGTATGTTGAAGTGCTAACCACCGTTTTACAAAAATGGTTAGCACCTCTGCAAATGCTCGAATCAGAGCTTGAGCCGACAGAAGCCATTACCAATTACTTAATGCAAAAAATTGAGCTGTCGCGCACTCAGCCCAAAGCATCACGTTTGTTTGCCTTAGAAATTATCCAAGGTGCACCGCATATCTTAGAAATTCTCAAAGGACCGCTTAAGAAACTGGTCAAGCGTAAAGCCAAAGTCATTAGCATGTGGCAAGAACAAGGTAAAATTTCAGCAGATATCGATCCTGAATTGCTCATTCTCAATATCTGGGCTGTGACGCAAAACTACGCCGACTTTGCGACTCAAATGGAAATGGTAACAGGTAAAACCTTGCGCAACCGCAGTATGCAACAACGTGTGATTCAACATACCGTCCATATGATGCTATACGGCATTCTACCGCGTGAGCAACACAACTAAGCCCTATATTGATTTTGGCATACGACCATAGACGCCTATGGTCGCCGAGCCAATTAAGCCGAAATAGACTGATATAACGACAATAACTTTTTCGCCCCGAGCATTAAATTATCTTCCCAATCAAGATGCGCACTATCGTCTGCACCATCAGTAATATATTTGACTGAAATTAAACGTACCCCCAGTTTTTTACACACTTTGGCCATGGCATAGCCTTCCATATCAACCAAATGACATGGGACTTTCGGTTGACCTGTCTCAAAGCTATCCCCTGTTCCACACACACCCTTCGGCAAATGGGCAAAATAAGGTTCTAGATCAATCGCCGCAGGATGGTCATGATCCATAGGCGTTACCCCCACGGCAAAACCGAGCGGTGAAACATCCATATCGCGCTGTACAAAGCTGGTTACTTCAACCAATGCATGACGGTCAAAGTGCGAACTGCCTGCACTACCAAGGTTTAATAAAGTTTTGCAGCCTGTCGCCTGAATCACTTCAAAGGCTTTAAATGCCGCATTAACCTTGCCAATGCCACTGTAATGCACATCAATCTGTGCTTGCTCAAATAAACCTTTCGACTCATTTGGTAAAGCCATAATCAGCGCCAAAGAAGATTTCATTGCACTACTCAAAATCAGAATTGTGCTATTAAAAATCAAAACCACCCTGTGTGCAAATTCTCCCGTCATCTACATCTCAATTTTTTGTCCCCAGCTAGATGCGGTTATTTTTGTTGCAGATACAGATTTAAACACGGTGAGAAGAAAAGCCGCCCTGCATAAAACCCAGCCATGGTTTTGCTCATGACCACTCCCCATAACAGCATCAACAAGATTGCCAAGCCATAGCCTATATTCAGTAACCAATAAAGCTGCAATTGCTGGGCAAGTTGTAAAGTGGCCAAACTAAATACGCCTAAGGGAAAAGTCATGCCCCACCAACCTAAATTAAAAATCAAATGTGAACCTGCATGTTTCAGGGTAATCATGATCGCTATTCCTAACCACCACACCCCAAAACCAAGCAGCAACAAACTGCTCAAAACCCCTGCCTGATGGAGAAACTCACCCAGTCCTGTAAAATGTGTTGCATGTAGTAAGCGTGTAGCTTGCTGACCCAAAAGTAACAACGCCAATGCTCCTGTGCCAATCGGCCCGACCGCCAACCAGCCTGTCATGGCCAATTCCTGACTGGGCAATTGATGCAAGGCCAAACGCAAAAATAAAATGCCCAAAATCAGCATGGCAGGAAAAACTGAAATGCCCCACAAAATATAGCTGCCAAATAAAATACCCACGGCATGAGGACTGACTGGCAAATGCTGTAACAACACTGCACCCGAAGCTGCCGCCACTTCACAGGCAACTATCGGAAGTAACCAGACTGCGGTCATCTGTTGTAATTGATGGCGCTGACAACTGAACATACAAAATGGCACCACAAACGCCACCATCACGGCCATCAATACGTCGAGATACCACAACCATTCAGCAACACCTATTATGGCTGCACCATACAGTACTACCCCATATTTCAAAGCGCCATTAATCAGCGTCGCCAATACCATTGGAATGGTGCCTAAAAATAAACTCATACTGGGATGAGCAAAAATCTGTTTGGCTTCCTGTGGGTACAGCAGCCAACGCAAACCATACAAACTGCTAAATAAGATAAAAAGCAGCCCATTGAACACCCACAATCCCGCACCCAATTGCCAAAAAATAGGATGCACAAGACTAAACTCCGCCAATACAATCGACAAAATGCCAGTCCCCATACAAACGGTAAACCAGTTCGGTGTAAACTGACGGATCACATCATGCCATTGTGGCAACTGATGAAAGGGTTTGTTCATGTGGCTTCAACCCAAATTAAGAAGTTATGTTGATATTACAACCCATTTTAAATAAGAAAAATTGATTATTGTTTATTTTTAAAATCAGCTTTTCTAATATTGACGCAGTAGATCAATAAATTTTTCTGGGTAAAAACACAACAACAAGACGAATGCTCAAGAATATGGCAATATATAAGCCTGATTATTTTTCATTTATTGATTAGCCCATGAAGCTGCTCCGCCTGAATGCTTTAGCGCCAGACTTTCAATTACCTCAAACCGCTGTGACGATTGGTAATTTTGATGGCGTCCATTTGGGACATCAAGCGATGATTCAGCAACTGAAACAGGTTGCTGCACAACAACAACTCAAATCGTTAGTCATGATTTTTGAGCCACAGCCTTTAGAATTTTTTCAAGGCTATGAGGCTCCGCCACGCATCAGTTCACTTCGCGAAAAAGTCGAATACTTAACTGAATTGGGCGTGGACTATATTGCCGTGGCCAAGTTTGACAATACTTTCCGCAGCTTAAGTGCGGAAGCATTTGCCAGTATTTTAAAAGACCAACTGAATGCGCAAAGCCTCATATTGGGCGATGACTTTCACTTTGGCAAAAACCGACAAGGCAACAGTGAATTTCTGAAAAATTATGGCTTTGATGTTCATAATTTACACACCATTGCACTTGAAGGTGAACGGGTCAGTTCAACCCGTATTCGTCAAACCCTCGCAGCAGGTAATTTAGCACTCGCGGCACAGTTATTAGGGCGACCTTATAGCATCACAGGTCGGGTGCAATATGGCGACCAAATTGGACGAACCCTTGATTTTCCAACGATTAATGTACGCCTCAACCGTCATAAACCTTGTTTAAATGGTATTTATGGTGTCGATGTGATTTGTGAAACTATGTCTTTACAAGACAAAGTTGTACAAGAGAATTCAGAACAAAAAGGAATTTTGGGTTATCAAGCAACAGCTTTGTTTGGTGCGGGGCATGTCGGAACACGACCTGCCATACAACAAGCGCATCCAGAATGGCGATTAGAAGTACATTTTCCCAATGTTTCTGCTAATCTGTATGGCTTGTTAATGCGGGTCACTTTCTTAAACTACTTACATGGTGAAAAGAACTACCCTTCGCTGGAAGCACTTAAAGCGGGAATTGATGATGATGTGGTGAAACTACTAGAGTTTCGCCAAAACACCCCCACATTTCCCTTTTAAATACTAATCAATTTTATGTAAAACGCGTCAGCCGAGCCGCTGATTAAATTGGAAGACATCTTGCATGAGCGATAAGCAAACTCCTGAAAATGCAGTGGATTATAAAGCCACACTAAACCTCCCAGGTACTGAATTTGCAATGAAAGCAAATCTTGCAGTACGTGAAGCAAAATGGTTAGAAGAGTGGTATGCCGACAACATTTATCAGCAGATTCGTGCGTCGCGTATTGGCAAGAAAAAATATGTCCTGCATGACGGCCCTCCGTATGCCAATGGTCAAATCCATTTAGGTCACGCGGTCAATAAAGTCTTAAAAGACATCATTATCAAAAGCCGCATCATGGATGGTTTTGATGCCCCCTACGTGCCGGGTTGGGACTGTCACGGTCTGCCAATCGAATTAAAAGTGGAAGAAAAAGTCGGTAAAGTGGGCGTGAAGGTAGATGCTTCAACTTTCCGTAAAGCTTGCCGTGAATATGCCTACACCCAAGTTGAACTGCAAAAGAAAGACTTTGTGCGTATGGGCGTATTTGGCGATTGGGATAATCCTTACCTGACCATGAACTTCAAGCAGGAAGCGGACATCGTTCGTTCGCTGGGCGCAATTGCAAAAGCAGGTCATATTGAACCGGGCTTAAAACCTGTCAACTGGTGTTTGGACTGTGGTTCAGCTTTGGCTGAAGCCGAAGTGGAATACGAAGACAAAAAATCAGATGCGATTGACGTTGGTTTCGGTGTTGTTGATTTGGCGGATCTTTCTGCCCGTTTAGGTGTTGACGTTCAAGATACGACAGACATTGTGATCTGGACCACCACCCCGTGGACTTTACCAGCGAACCAAGCAGTAGCTTTGCACGCTGAACTTGAGTACCAATTGGTCAAAGCACGCGGTGAAGAAAAAGCAGAGCAAAACTTTATCTTGGCGAAAAACTTAGTTGAATCTGCAACTGAACGTTATGGTTTTAACAGTGTTGAAGTTTTGGCTGAATTCACTGGGAATAAACTTGAGCATTTAAGCTTAAAACACCCACTCATCGCAGATCGCCAAGTGCCTGTGATTTTAGGTGAACACGTGACTGCCGATAGCGGTACAGGCGCAGTCCACACTGCACCTGGCCATGGTGTGGACGACTATAAAGTTGGCTTACAGTACAACTTAAAAGTTGACAATCCAGTGGGTGGCAACGGCGTCTACTTACCAACGTCTCCAATTTTTGCTGGCGAACATATTTATAAAGCCAACCCACAAATCATTGCCGCTTTAAGCGAAGCTGGCAAATTGTGGGCGCACAAGCCAATCAAGCACAGCTACCCACACTGCTGGCGCCACAAAACGCCGATTATCTTCCGTGCCACGCCACAGTGGTTTATCAGCATGGATGCTCAAGGTCTACGTCAAAACGCTTTAAATGCGATTGAAAACGAGATCAGTTTTGTGCCAGATTGGGGTAAAAACCGTATTCAAGCGATGATCGAAGGTCGTCCCGACTGGTGTATCTCACGTCAACGTACTTGGGGTGTGCCAATCCCATTCTTCGTGCATAAAGACACCAACGAGCTCCATCCACGCACAGCAGAGTTGATCGAAGAAGTTGCGAAACTGATCGAACAAGAAGGCATTGACGCTTGGTATAACCGCGAAGCGAAAGACTTTATCGGGGATGAAGCAGAACAGTACAACTGTGTGCGTGACACTTTAGATGTGTGGTTCGACTCAGGCACAACGCACTATGCTGTGCTGCGTGAACGCGAAGAACTCACCGATCCTGCTGATTTATACCTTGAAGGTTCAGACCAGCACCGTGGCTGGTTCCAGTCTTCATTGTTGACTTCAATTGCCATCAATAAACGCGCACCGTACAAAGGCTTACTGACCCACGGTTTCGTGGTGGATGAAAAAGGCCGTAAGATGTCAAAATCTTTAGGCAACATCATCACCCCGCAAGACATCATTAAAGATATGGGTGCAGATGGTTTACGTTTCTGGATTGCGTCGGCTGATTACCGTTATGAAATGACCGCAGGTAAAGAAATCTTTAACCGTGCATCAGATGGCTATCGTCGTATCCGTAATACCTTGCGTTTCTTATTGGCAAACTTAAATGGTTTCACCCCATCGACTGATGCCCTGCCTGTAGATCAATTGATTGCACTAGATCAATACATCTTGCAACGTGCAACAGACGTACAGAAAACCATTCAACAAGCTTATGAGGATATGAACTTCCATATCGTCACCAATGCCTTAACTAACTTCTGTATTAACGACTTGGGTGGTTTCTACCTCGACATCATCAAAGACCGTCAGTACACCACCAAAGCAGATTCGCAAGCGCGCCATTCAGCTCAAACTGCGCTGTATCATTTGGTTCAAGCCTTTGTGCGTTGGATGTCACCGATTTTAAGCTTTACCGCACAAGAAGCATGGCCACTGATTCCAGAACAAACTGAGAAATATGTGTTCACTGCGGAATGGTATGACATTCCTATGTCATCGACTGCAAACTTATTGTCAGAAGCGGACTGGCAAACCTTGATTGCGGTGAAGTCTGCCGTGAACAAGCATATTGAAGTTGCACGCAACGAAAAACTGGTGGGTTCGAATCTCTCTGCCAAAGTCGAACTTTGGGCAAATGAAGAGTTGAAAGCGGTGCTAGATCGCCTAAGTGATGAGCTTCGCTTTGTCCTGATTACTTCACAAGTACAGGTCTATGCCTTTGATGCAACTCAGGGTCAGGAAGCCGATCTAGCGGGTTTACGCGTGCAAGTCTCTGCTGCGGAAGGTGAAAAATGTGCACGTTGCTGGCATGTCCTGCCAGATGTGAATACACATCACGAACATCCAGGGCTATGCGCACGTTGTATTATTAACCTCCCTACTGGTCAAGGCGAAGAGAGAAAATATGCCTAATCCACAACAGAAAGCGGGCCTGTTTCAATTCTACCCACACAATTTGCTGTGGGTAGGATTATCTATTGTGGCGATTGTTCTAGATCAATGGACCAAATGGATTGCGTCTACGCACCTGAATTATGCAGATCCGGTACCTGTACTGCCTTTTTTAAATTGGACCTTGTTACATAACTATGGCGCAGCCTTTAGTTTCTTGTCCGATGCTGGCGGTTGGCAACGTTATTTCTTTACCTCACTTGCAGCCTTGGTTTCAGTGATTTTTGTGTTTTGGCTGATGCGCATGCCAAAACACATCACGATTTTACCCATGGCAATTGCCCTGATTTTAGGTGGTGCTGTAGGAAATTTAATTGATCGCGTCACCTTGGGTTATGTGGTCGATTTTATTCATGTCTATTACAACAATAGTCACTTCCCTGCATTTAACCTTGCCGACAGTGCCATTACCTTGGGCACCATTCTGCTGCTTATAGATACGTTTTTCTTAGAAAAACATCGAATTCAACGTGCGGATATGCAACACCATGAATGAAATTATTAATCCAAATGAAGAAACTCGTATTGAACACGGTTCAAAAGTCGATCTTCATTTTTCCGTTGCCATTGAAAATGGCGTAGAAATTGACAATACCCGTAGCCGTGCTGAACCTGTCAGCTTAGTGATGGGCGATGGCAGTTTACTCCCAGGTTTTGAAAAATCCCTATTTGGTCTACGTGCAGGTGACCGTCGTACCGTCAGCCTTCCGCCAGAAGATGCGTTTGGACCATGGAACCCTGAAAATGTGCAGACATTTGATACGGTAAAATTCGAGCAACGCCCTATTGAAGGCCACATGATTGAGTTTGAAGATAAAGCCAAACAAAGTCTGTATGGCGTCGTTAAAACTGTCGGTGATGACATTACCGAAGTGGATTTTAACCATCCATTGGCGGGTAAAAACATTACCTTTGAAGTGGAAATCTTCAAAGTGACTCCTGCGGGTCAACAAGGCGTGAAATTCATGTAAAAGCCTGCTTTTACAACATAAAAAACCCTTCAACTGTGAAGGGTTTTTTTATGCCGTACAGAAAACTAAAGATATTTTAATAACGGAATCTGCTTATTCTGATGCTTAAATTTAGAAAACCACAGCATCAAAGGATAAAGCACGATGCACAGGATAATCGCAATCCACCAAAGGGTAGATACTTGATTTACCCCAAAGTAGTCACCATGATTCTGTCCCCAAAGCGCCACGGCAAGCACATACAGTAATTTTAAAACAAATAAATGCACAATATAAAAGAACATCGGTACTGAGCCATAAATAATTAAGGGACGTACCCATGCCCGCTGTTGCACTTTTTCCAATACCACAAGCAGTAACAGCCCCAAGCCAACATTCCATAAAATAAACAATAAGGACGGCGGATACTTGGTCAGATTAAAAAAGCTCATCAAGGTTTGCAGTGGCGTCGACATTTCTAACCATGCACTATCACCATAAAAATTTAACATTCGGAGTATCAGAAACACGGTGATACTGCCACAGCCAAATACCCATAAATATATACTTCTTCGTTGTGGCGTCATCTGCGCTTGAAAAACAGTTGCCCCAATACTATAACCCAGTAAAATCACTCCAATCCAAGGCAGTACAGGATAAGAAGTACGAAGTTTGAGGAATTCCCCCCATTCAATCCAACCACGCTCATGTAAAATCAACCAGATCGGCTGTAAAATAGGCATTTGTTGCAAGGAAACCTGATCCAACAGGTTATGCCCAAAAATAATCAATATAGCAATCAACCACAGAATTCTCTGTGGCAACCCAATCAGCATCGCCAAAACAATCATGCTGATACCAATGGCCCAAATCACTTGTAGATAAATCACGTGCGGTGGGAACTGTCCTGTCCATGTAAAATTAATCACCAACAACTCGAGTATCACTAAAAATAAACCACGTTTAAGCAAAAACTCGCGCGTCATGCTCAAACTGTTGTGTTTAGCTTGGTATAAATACGCTGATAATCCCGTCAAAACCACAAAAACTGGAGCACACAAATGTGCCAAAATACGGCTAAAGAACAAACTGGCTTCCGTTTCCTCAATACGCATGGGGTCGGGAACTTGATGATGTAAATAAAAGGTTTCACGGACATGGTCGACCATCATAATTAAAATGACCAGACCACGAAGTGCATCAATCGCTTGAAGGCGTTGGGAAAGTGCAGACATGATGAAATAAATAGATATGTTATAATATTACATATACTATGCGTTTTTGAACCCAAAATAAACCCAAGCGCGCTATTTAGCACGCCTAATTTTTAAGATAAATTAAATAAAAATAGGATTTATGGGCGAATTTCTTTGAGCTCACGGCGAATAAAATGCTGAATCATTTCCCGATAAATCTGTTCAATTAAATCAGGGTCGGTGCCCTGTTGTGCCGCCTGTTTACGAACTTTGGTAATCACCTGCTCTACCCGTTCTGGAGATTGCACTTCATGTTCAGTGCGCTTAAAACGTACCGCTTGATCGACATAAAACTGTCGGGTGGTAATGAGCTCAATCAGGTGCTGATCAATCACATCAATTTTATCTCGAACTTGCTCGAGCGACTCACATTTCTCTTTCTGCATTGGTTTTATCTTCTGGTGTTAAGCTGGAGTGATCTGCTTCGTTTTCAATTTTATATTTTTCTTCTAACACATTACTGAAAATACTTTCAATCATCCAGACTCGATATAAGCTATTAAAGGTATAACGTTGCCCATCAAGACGTAATTCGAGCACTGGAAAATCAGGTTGTGACTTCATTTCACACAATACATCATTTTCTTTCAGTTTGGCTTGAATATCCTCTTGTTTCACATCCTGCAACTCTAGCTCCAACTCACGTTGCAATTCTTGATAATGTGCCTTAAACGATAAATCTTTGCCTTGGGTCCATACCGCTTGCAAAATACGGTGCATGGCTGCAATCCGCTGTTCTTCAGGCACACGATAATACAACTGTGCCATCGCATAAGTGGCTTCTTTAGTCGGACGACAAAATGGGGTAAATGCCACTTCTGTCCGTTTAGATAAACGGGTTGCCAAGCTCCAGTCAAACCAGTCTCGCCCATGATAACTCAATGGGTACACAGTTAACTGAATATTATAATAATCTGCCAATTCCTCTTTAATATAGGCCAATAACAGCCATGAAACTGGGTCTTCTAACGCAATATATAAATCTAACTCTGGATCAAGTGCTTGAATTTCATTTAGTTCTTCTGCATCACTAATTAAATGCTCTCGCCATTCAATATGATTGATGAGGAAGATCGGATTACCTGTCAATAATTTTTGTTGTTTTAAACGGCGGGTTAAACGCAGCAGATCATCCACTGCATGGTATTTACGGTCTGAAAATTCAAAATAACTGGCAAGGATGGCATCATCATTAAATACCCGTTCTGGAAAGTGCTGTTCCTGATGATGTTTACTCGCCATGGCATATAAAGTACGCAACTTGCCATACTGCTTCTGCCACAGCATATGAAACACATCTTCGAGTAAATACAGAAAGTCCTGACCTTGTAATGGGGTATTTCTTAAAATGGTCTCCGCTTGTGCCAAGGCTTCTTGTGGTGGCTGTTCAGGGGTTTCATGGAAACTGAAGCGGTGCTGTTTCGATAAAATCTGCGCATCGTTCAGGCAATAGTGTTGCCATTCTTGCGCTGACATCTGATTCGGCGGCTCAGGAGCTTGACTGGAAATAATGACTTTGAGAGGTTTAAGTTCATCACTCAAAATTTCTTCTAATTGTGGCAACTGCTGCACAGCCAAATAACTATAAACATCGTCTAAACGTAAATGAATATTGAGCCCATGCTCCGTGGACAATACCTCTTGACGAGTTGGCTTTTGATAAAACCATCTCGATCGGATCGGATCGAACCAACGGCGTAACAGTGACATGAATTGCCTCTAATCTAGAAAGAGCGGGTAATGTTGTTTTGAACCCGCAGAAAATGACCAATACGATGAACAGAATGTCTTAAAATACAATAAGTCTTGAGCAAAACGTAACATAATTCAAGACAAAATGTTCAATCCTTCCCGATAGGCTACAGTTCTAAATTTAAATCAGTCACTGCACCTTTTTCGGCTCCGGTGGTCAGTTTAGCAAACTTCGCCAACGCACCGTGGGTATAATTTGGTTTTGGCTTGACCCAACGGTTTTGCCGTGCGGCAATTTCCTGTTCAGAAACATGCCACGTCATTTCCCGTGTTTCGGCATTAATCGAGATGCGATCTCCGTTTTGAACGAGACCAATTGGCCCCCCTTCATAGGCTTCTGGGGTCACATGTCCAATCACAAAGCCATGACTACCGCCAGAGAAACGGCCATCGGTGATCAGCGCCACAGATTTTCCCAAACCTTTACCAATAATCGCTGAGGTCGGTTTCAGCATTTCTGGCATGCCCGGCCCCCCTTTAGGCCCTTCGCCACGAATCACCACCACCTCACCCGCTTGAACTTCGCCATCTAAAATCCCACGCATTGCGCCAATTTCACCTTCAAAGACACGCGCAGGCCCTTCAAAGTACAGGCCTTCTTTACCCGTGATTTTAGCCACGGCACCTGTTGGAGACAAATTACCTTTGAGTACCACCAAGTGAGAGTCTTTTTTAATTGGCGCGTCGAACGGTAAAATAATCTGCTGACCTTCTGGATAGTCTTCAACCTCAGCCAAATTTTCCGCCAAGGTCTTTCCAGTCACGGTTAGACATGAACCATCAAGCATGCCAGCATCTAACATCCGCTTCATCAGCGGTTGAATGCCTCCAATCGCAATCAGCTCAGACATCAGATATTTGCCAGATGGACGTACATCGGCCACTACAGGAATATCTTGCCCGATACGGACAAAATCATCCAAACTCAGTTCAACTCCAGCGGTATGTGCCATCGCCAGTAAGTGCAGCACCCCATTGGTCGAACCGCCCAAGGCAATCAACACTTTAATCGAGTTTTCAAATGCAGCTTTGGTCATAATATCGCGCGGTTTCAGGTCTAAGCGTAGCAAATTCATCACCGCTTCACCTGCTTTTTGACAGTCGATCCGTTTTTCATCCGAAACCGCTTCTTGGGCAGATGAACCCGGTAAACTCATGCCCAAAGCTTCAATCGCAGAGGCCATCGAATTTGCAGTGTACATACCACCACAGGAACCCGGCCCCGGCAGCGCCACTTCTTCAATCTGTTTGACTTGAATGGCACTGATTTCACCTTTGGCGTGCTGACCCACAGCTTCAAAGACAGAAATCATGTCAGTATGCCCTGCGCCCGGCTTAATTGTACCGCCATAAACAAACAACCCCGGACGGTTTAAACGGGCTAAGCCCATGATGCAACCCGGCATGTTTTTGTCACAACCACCAATCGCAATCACCCCGTCATAAGCCTGACAGCCCACCACGGCTTCAATCGAGTCGGCAATAATTTCACGGCTCAACAATGAATACTTCATACCTTCAGTGCCATTAGAAATGCCATCTGAAATGGTGATGGTATTAAAAATAATGCCTTTACCGCCTGCCTGATTGACCCCTTTTTCAGCCTCACGTGCCAAACCATCGATGTGCATATTACAGGGCGTGACATTGGCCCATGTCGAAGCAATACCCACAAAAGGACGAGTAAAGTCTGAATCTTTAAAACCTGTGGCACGCATCATGGAACGTGCAGGTGCATTTTCGATGCCTTCATAAACAGGGGCTGAATGTTCGCGGATATTGTCTTTACTCATTGTATTTTTCCTTGGCGATGGCTGCGTATTTCTCTACAGTCTTGGCAATTTTTCTGTTTTTATTGTATAGAAAGCAAACTACACATGAAAGCGACTCGCTGGGTATTACATGAGCCCATTTATTGTTTTTCTACCCAAATCAGGTCACATGACCAAGCGACATGGATGTCGCTGTTGCCCTATGCAGCAAGGATGCTGCATTAGGACAACAAAGCGTTTTGTTACTTTTACGCTGTCAAAAGTAAGGAATTATCTACTCATTACCATTTTAAAATCTTAAAGCAAAATGTGATCGTGACAGTTTCTAGCAACATTAAAAAAGCACTCCATTTGGAGTGCTCTTTCTCATCAGTAAAACCTACCGATTAAATGTCACGTACTGCGCCTTTTGAGGCACTGGTAGTATGCATCGCATAGGCTTTTAAAGCTTTAGAGACTTTACGCGGACGCTGTTCAGCAGGCTGCCAGCCTTTGGCTTCTTGCACTTCACGGCGCGCTGCCATGGTTGCTTCATCCACGGCTAAGTGAATGCTACGGTTTGGAATATCGATTTCGATACGGTCGCCATCTTCCACCAAACCAATCGCACCGCCTTCAGCCGCTTCAGGCGAAACGTGACCAATGGAAAGACCCGATGAACCACCCGAGAAACGACCATCGGTGAGTAAAGCACAATCTTTACCGAGACCTTTCGATTTTAAATAACTGGTTGGATACAACATTTCTTGCATACCCGGACCACCACGTGGACCTTCGTAACGAATCACCACCACATCACCTGCGGTAATTTTGCCACCTAAAATCGCTTCTACCGCAGCATCTTGGCTTTCAAAAACACGTGCTGTACCGTTGAATTTCAAGATGGAATCATCCACACCTGCTGTTTTCACAATACAGCCTTCTAATGCGATGTTGCCATATAGTACAGCCAGACCACCATCTTGAGAGAAAGCATGTTCAGCATTACGAATAACACCGTTGTTACGGTCACCATCTAAACGAGAGTAGTAACGGTCTTGTGAGAATGCCGTTTGCGTCGGTACACCGCCCGGTGCTGAGCGGAAGAATTGATACACTTCTTCATCTTCAGTACGGATGATGTCCCATTTATCCAAAGCATCTTTTAAGGTTTTTTCATGCACAGTCGGTACAGACGTATCCAACAAGCCTGCACGGTCTAATTCACCCAAAATCGACATAATGCCACCTGCACGGTGTACATCTTCCATATGCACGTCTTGTTTTGCAGGTGCAACTTTACACAAAACAGGCACTTGACGTGATAAACGGTCAATGTCGGTCATGGTAAAGTCAACTTCTGCTTCATGCGCCGCTGCCAACAAATGCAATACCGTATTGGTTGAACCGCCCATTGAAATATCAAGCGTCATGGCATTTTCAAAGGCTGCTTTGGTGGCGATTGAGCGTGGCAACAAGCTGTAATCGTTTTGTTCGTAATGGCGTTTGGTAATTTCAACGATCAATTGACCAGCACGCTCGAATAGTTTTTTACGATTCGCATGTGTCGCCAAAGTTGAACCATTGCCCGGAAGGGACAGACCCAAAGCTTCGGTTAAACAGTTCATTGAGTTTGCAGTGAACATGCCCGAACATGAACCACACGTCGGACAAGCTGAACGCTCGTATTCAGCCACTTCTTCATCAGTGAAGCTGTCATCTGCTGCCACAATCATGGCATCGACAAGGTCAATCGCGTGTTCATTGCCACGGATTTTCACTTTACCCGCTTCCATCGGCCCGCCAGAAACAAAAACCACAGGAATGTTCAGACGCATAGACGCCATCAACATGCCTGGGGTAATTTTGTCACAGTTTGAAATACAGACCATCGCATCAGCACAGTGCGCATTGACCATGTATTCCACTGAGTCTGCGATTAAGTCACGTGAAGGCAATGAGTACAGCATGCCATCATGCCCCATCGCAATTCCATCATCGACTGCAATGGTATTAAATTCTTTTGCTACACCGCCTGACGCTTCAATTTGACGTGCCACAAGTTGACCTAAGTCTTTAAGATGCACATGACCAGGAACAAATTGAGTAAAAGAGTTGACCACCGCAATAATCGGCTTGCCAAAATCTTCATCTTTCATACCTGTTGCACGCCATAAACCACGTGCGCCAGCCATATTTCTTCCATGTGTTGATGTTTTTGAACGATAGTCAGGCATTGTGTATTTCCAACAAAATTTGTGCTTGATATGAATCTGCGATTCATTCTGGCTAAAGAAGACTGATCATTGAGCATGAATCAATCGAAACATAGGCAACATCATAATACTACAGCTATGTGTTTAACAGACAACCCGCTTTTCTCTTTCCTGCATCACGATATACAGGCTATATTTCGACAAATGATCTCAAAGAAAACTGTACGAACCTACTATAAACCGAGCACAGGAAATTAAATATAAAACTTTCATGAATATTTTTTTAATTTTGCATAACTAAAAGTTTTCAAATACCGATACCCTTGCTATTTTTTTGCGTCGCATATTCAACCAATATCGTGATTGTTACAGCGCATATTGTAGATTCGGCTTAGCGTTGCTTTTGACATATAATAGACACAAGTTTCTATGGAATTTGATGTGTGAAAATCATCTTTGCCGGTACACCTGAATTTGCTGCATGTGCTTTGGCAGCGTTACTGAAAACAGAACATGAAATTGTGGCGGTATACACCCAACCCGACCGCAAAGCAGGTCGTGGTCAAAAACTGACGGCTTCAGCGGTCAAACAGTTGGCATTGGAACATGATTTACCGGTGTATCAACCTTTACACTTCAAATCTTCCACTGAGGAAGGCTTAGCAGCACAACAACAATTAAAAGATTTAAATGCCGATGTGATGGTGGTGGCCGCTTATGGTCTGATCTTGCCGCAAGTGGTTTTAGATACGCCGAAATATGGCTGTCTGAATATTCATGGTTCCTTGTTACCACGCTGGCGTGGTGCTGCACCGATTCAACGTGCCATTGCTACAGGAGATGCTGAAACAGGTGTCACCATTATGAAAATGGCGGCAGGCTTAGATACAGGCGATATGATGTATAAAACCCTGTGTCCCATTGAAGCCACCGATACCTCTGCCTCATTGCATGACAAACTGGCGCTACAAGGAGCGGAAGCAATTGTTGCCGTGTTGCACTCTGAACAAACCTTACAGCACTATTTAGCCGAACGTGAGGTACAAGATGAAGCTTTCACGGTCTATGCACATAAACTCAGCAAAGCTGAAGCGCAAATTGATTGGTCTTTAGATGCCGTACAGATTGACCGTAATATCCGTGCTTTTAACCCTTGGCCAGTCGCATTTATCGCACTGGATGAGCAAAATAACTTAAGAGTCTGGAATTCCGTCTTATCGCATGAAACTGCAGAAAATGCCCAAGTCGGTGAAATTATTACGATTGATAAACACGGTGTACATGTTGCCTGTGCCAATCATACCGTCATCACACTAACTGCTTTACAATGGCCGGGTGGTAAACCGCTTAATGCCGTACAAATTTTACAAACCCAAAAACTGAATATTGGACAAATTTTATAATGAGACAATCTCCCAACGCCTCTGGTAAGACTTTAAACTTACGTGCTCAGGTTGTTAAAACGTTATTGGCTGTCCAAAATGGTCAATCACTGGCATCGGTGCTTCAGCAACACATGGCCATTGTGTCTGACAAAGATCGTGCCTTGTACCATGAATTAGTTCTTGGCTGTTTACGCCAATGGCACGCACTGAAACAAGTGACTTTACCGTTGTTGTCTAAACCACTGGAAAACCAAGTCGTTGAAACCTGTTTATACGTGGGTTTATACCAATTGTTGTGTACCCGCGTTGCAGCGCATGCGGCTATTTCTGAAACGGTAGATGCAGCAAAACAATTGGGTATGGAAAGCTTAAGTGGTGTGGTGAATGCCATTTTGCGCCGTGCAACACGCGAAACAGAACAGTTCTACGATGTTCTAGAACAAGCCTCGAATTTGCCGAGCTGGTTATCCAAACGTTTGAAAAAAGACTGGGGCGAGCAATTGGCTGAAATCAGCTACGAGCTGAAACAAGTTGCACCCTTAACCTTGCGGGTTAACACCTTACAAGTCAGCCGTGACGAATATCTTGAAATTTTAGAAGATGAAGGCATTGAAGCACATGCCTGTGAACTTTCGAATGTCGGTATTGTACTTGATGAGAGTATTCATGTGCCTAGCCTGCCTGGTTTTGAAGCAGGTGGTTTTTCAGTACAAGATGAACATGCACAACTCTGTGCAACATTGTTACCTGACTTGAATGGCAAATTCGTGATTGATGCCTGTGCAGCACCTGGGGGCAAAACAGCGCATATTTTAGAGAAATATCAGCCTAGAAAACTGATCGCACTCGACCAAGATGAAAAACGCTTAAAACGTGTCGCTGAAAACTTAGAACGTTTGGCTTTAAGCGAAGAGCCAGTGGAAATTATCACTGCCGATGCAGTGAAATGGACATCGCCTGAACTTGCGGATTGTATCGTCCTCGATGCACCTTGTTCAGCCATTGGGGTAATGCGTCGCCATCCCGATATTCGTTTACTGCGTCAGTCGGGCGATATTGCCAAAACGGTACAACTCCAAAAGCAAATTCTTGAAAATATGTGGCAACAACTCAAAGTCGGCGGCACATTGCTGTACATCACCTGCTCGATTTTGAAAGCCGAAAATGAACAGCAAATGGTCGACTTCTTTGCTGGGCATACAGATGCGAAAGAAATTAAAATTGATGCCGATTGGGGGATTGAACAGATTCATGGTCGCCAATTGTTCCCACAAATAGGCCGTGGCGATGGTTTTTATTATTGCTTAATCGAAAAAACGGCCTAAACCTTTTTAAGGAAAACAGAAACTTTGGTTTCTGTTTTTCAACCTTAACTCACATACTTAAATATCACCAGACTCAGCGCCAAACAGGCCATACCTGTGACTAAGCCATAGACGGTTTCATGCCCTTGTGCATATTTTTTAGCGGTCGGCAGTAGTTCATCGAGTGCCAAATACACCATCACCCCACCAATAATGCCAAATACGGTGCCATACACACTAAAACTTAAATACGGTGCCAAAAGAAAATAACCAATCATTGCACCTAAAGGTTCAGCAAGCCCTGAGAGTAAACTAGCAAGTAAAGCTGCACTTTTTTTCCGTGTTGCCATATAGACAGGCAAAGCAATCGCAATACCTTCAGGAATATTATGAATAGCAATGGCTACCGCAAGCGGTGCTCCAAGTGCCGGACTTTCCAAAGTTGCAAAAAAAGTGGCCAAGCCTTCGGGCAAGTTATGTGCCGTAATCGCAAATAAAGTCAGCAATCCTGTACGTAATAATTGTTGTTGATTAATCCCCTGCACACTTTGGTTTTCAATGGTTTCGTGAGGGTTGGGGATACAACGGTCGAGAATTAAAACTAAAATCACACCCAGTAATAATGATAAAGTGCCGAAGGCATAGCCCATTTTATCATCAAAAGCCTGACTAAAAGAATGAATGGATTTGTTTAAAATTTCGGTCAAAGAAACATAAATCATCGCCCCAGCGGAAAATGCCAATCCAAACGAGAGAAAGCGATAACTCGGCTGTTTAAAGAATACGACCAAAGCACCGCCCAGAACTGTCGCCAGTCCTGCAAGCAAGGTCACGCCAAATGCAACCCACACCTGATGCGGTAATAAGGTGTCCATAAGTGATGCTCTAAATAAGAAAGCCACTATCTTAAATGATAATGGCTTTCATTTGCATATACTCAGTATTTACTGAAACAAATTATTTACAACGTGTGCTGATCTTTCACTTCGTCCAGCACTTCATCCAATTCTTCAGGGTTTTTCATCAAATGGAGAATCGACAATGCCAACCCACCCCAGAGAAATACCATTGAGATAATCATCATTATGATAGCTTTAGTATTCATTCTGCTTCTCCTAGCGATCTTTCATTTTGCTGAGCACAATTGCCACAACAGCACAGAAAATCACGCTGCCCCATCCAAATACACCTTGCAAGCTCATGCTGTAAGTGTCGTAACCATTCATCACTAAGTTGAACAGGGTCATTCCTAGTGTAGTAATTAAAATAAACGTGGTAATTACAGTTAATGTAAATGCCCAACCTTTACCTAATTGAATGGTCGAGATACGGTTGACATGATCACGCAGTTCCATCAGTGCAGAACGTTTAAACCAAGCGATACAGATAATTGATGCCAATGCACCACCGATAATCCCGATATTGTTGATAAAGTGGTCAATAATATCCACCAGCTTAATCGCATTTACGCTAGAGAATAAAAAGATTGAAACCAGCGCACTACCACCACCAATAATCGATACAGCTTTTGAACGGCTCCATTTTAACTTGTCTTGCATGGCAGCAATTGGAACTTCCAAAATACTCACCATAGAAGAAATACCCGCTACAAATAACGAGGAGAAAAACAGAAGACCAAATAAATCTGCACCAGCACCCAAGCTCGAAATAATTTTCGGGAAAGCAATAAATGCAAGACCAATACCGCCACTCACAACATCTTTAACGTCTGTACCTGCAGCATGTGCCATAAAGCCCAATGCAGCAAAAATACCAATACCCGCTAAAATTTCAGTTGAAGCATTGGCAAAGCCAACAATTAAGCCCGAGCCTGTTAAATTGGTTTTTGGTTTTAAATAAGATGAATAGGTCACCATAATCCCGAAACCCACTGACAGTGAGAAGAAGGTATGACCATATGCTGCTAACCACACCTTATAGTCCATCATTGCGGACCAGTTCGGAGTAAAGAATGCATTTAAACCTTGAGCTGCACCAGGTAAACGTAAAGCTTGAATCACCAAGAAAGTGAACAATACGAACAACAAAGGCATAAAGATTTTGTTCGACAGTTCAACCCCTTTCTTCACACCACCAAACAAGATGATCAGGGTGAGTGCCCAAATACCAACTATTGGCCAAAACAAATGGTTAACAAACTGTAAATCTAAACCTGTGGCCTTAGATGTTTGTAAATAGGTATTGAAGAAGAAGCTTTCTGGATCATTGCCCCATGCTTGGCCAATCGAGAAGTAAACATAACTTCCTGCCCAAGTCAGTACGCTGGCATAGTACAAGCCAATAATGATACAAACACAAACTTGCCACCAACCGAGCGTTTCACCCCCTTTAAATAAAGCGCGATACGCTTTAGGAGGCGAATTATTGCTACGATGCCCGACAGCATAGTCTAAAAATAATAGCGGTAAACCTGCCGTAATTAATGCAAGTAAATAAGGAATAAGGAACGCACCGCCACCATTTTCATAAGCAACGTAGGGGAAACGCCAAATATTACCTAAACCAACAGCCGAACCAACGGCTGCAATAATAAAACCAGATCGTGACGTCCAGTTTTCACGAGAATCTGCCATGAAACACACCTAAATCTTGGGGTAACTTTTATTGCTGCTTGTTATACGGATTAATATGGCTAGCAAAAAAGTACCATTCAAAAATCTTTTTGTTGTTTGATTTAGCTTCCACCTTTTGGGTGTTTCGTTCTAAATTGCAAACAGATGAAATGCACACAAAATCTTGGTTAAAGTCTTTCGGATTGTTTTCACCTCTTAATCATTGAACAATACTCACTTTTGTTATTTTTTGCTGTAATTTCTGGATGAAAGTTCGTCCTTTTGTATTCTATTTTTAATCAATTGATCAAAATATAGCTCTTTTTTTATCATATTTTTTAAAATAGATTAACAAAGCCCAAAATGCAAGATTTTTAAAATACTGGAAAATTCCCTTAATTTATTGATTATTGTGTGCTTACATTTTATCTATCTAAAAATCTTTTAGTTGAGTATCGTGGTTTAGCATCACAATCACTCACCAAACTCAAAATTTTAAAATAAATTTATGATTTTATTCAAGTTTATGCCATACCTCCCACCAAGCTCAAGCTCAGTTCAAGCAGAGTAAAATTCAAAATCTAAAAAGACGTTTGGCACTCACAATCATTTTTATACCTAAATCAGAAATCTGCTTCTAGCAGATTCATCACTATCTGCACTTTTATGTAAAAAAGCACTTTGACTACTGTTTCTTTTTTCGCATCGCTATATCATGCTCTGAAATACAACTGAATAGCTCTTGTTTTAACCTTTTTTAACGCAAACACACAACACAATTTAGGATAAAAGCATGAAAGTAGCACAAGCAGGATTATTGGCATTAGGCGTAGGTTTGAGTGGCTTAGCTCAAGCAGATTTAGTCGCACTCAAAGGCGATATCAGCTATTGGGCATATGACGGGCATGCCGAAACAGTCCCATTTTCAAAAGAAAAACTCGACAATGAAGGTGCAGTCCAATTTTCTGTCGCTTTAGAACACCCAGTTCCGATTATTCCAAATGCCAAAATTCGCTATGTCAATTTAGACACTCAAACAAAGAGCAGCGTTCTAGGGCAACCCAATTATGCAGTTAACCTTGATCATGCTGACTTCATTCTCTATTACGAAATTTTAGACAATGTAGTTGATCTGGATATTGGTGCAGGTGCAACCACATTAAATGGCCACATCAACCGTTTAGATCAACGTACCAATATTGATGAAACTTATCCGATTATTTACGGTACAGTCGGTGGTAAATTACCATTTACAGGTTTAAGTGCGAAAGCAGAACTAACCTATAGCAACTTTGATGATGCTCAGTTAACCGATGCTTTGGCGGAAATTCAATACAACTTTATCGACAACATGCTCGTCGATGTTGGTGTAAAAGCAGGTTATCGAATTTTCACTGTTGATTTAGATGACTATAACCGCAATGACATTAAACTTGACTTTAAAGGTCCTTATATTGGTTTAGATGCGCATTTCTAATTTCTGAAGTGCTACTAAAAAAGCTGAATGTTTGCATTCAGCTTTTTTATTTGTCCGTCTATCCAGCTAAGATGTAGCATTAAAACTGGCATGATATTGAACATTGCCTTGTGGAATTTCATTTTCAAATGCAAGTACTTGAAAATACTCGGCAGGAACCCCTTCCAGTACCAACTGAGTCACGGCTCGAAAGCCAAACCGTGCATAATAATCAGGTTTCCCCAACACCACACACCCTTTTGCCTGCCGCTTTTTTAACTGGGCCAATGCCGTTTCAATTAAATCTCGACCGATGCCTTGCCCCTGAAATTCAGGTAAGACTGAAACTGGACCTAAACCATACCAAGCTTCTGTACCTGATGAAATTCGCACAGGAGAAATTGCAACATGTCCAATTAGCTGTCCATCAAGTTCAGCAACTAGAGAAATACTGAGTTGTCCTGACTGCCGTAATGCACGCACGATAAATTGCTCATGATGATCACTATAAACTACCGATTCAAATGCCCTCATGGTCAAGTCTTCGATGTGATCAACATCTTCAGGTTGCTCAGCTCGAATTGACCCGATATGCTTTTTGTTTTGCATAAGCACCTCAATATTCAAATTCTTGATGTACGTTTTTGCTTACAGAGAACAACGATTTTTACGTCTATATACATTCCTCATCCCCTTTTATTATAAAAACATACAGGGACAGGAAGTTTCTTTAAATAATAACAAAGATTGCAGGAAGCATCGTAATTGACAGGAGTTGATTACATATAACCTTATACAGAAAAGCCCTGTCAGGATGATGGGGCTTTTCTTTTTATACAAACAGCAGCATTCAGAATCTAAATAAACCAAATCGGACAAACATTACAGAATGCTTCTATTTCTTAAAATAACTCATATTGACTCCCTATATTGGACTACCTAACATCCTAAATATTTTAATCACATCAGGAATTTTATTTTGTTGCACGTATCCTCTCTAAACCCTTTAGCCACATTGAAACAATCAACACGAATTAAATTCGGTATTACTGCCTTAATTATGTTCATGATCACAGGCTGTTCAGGTTTAGGCGGTGGCTCTTTAGAAAAACGTGCAGCAAAACTGTCTACTGGCATCCAAAAGGCATACGCCGTTGACTCAACGACAGCAAACCGAGTTGCACCGATGATTGTGCAAAGTGCAGAACTACATCAGGTCGATCCTTTACTGATTGCTGCCATGATTCGACAAGAATCAAGTTATCGTAACTATGCTGTTTCACCTGCTGGTGCTGTGGGATTAACTCAAATTATGCCGATGTATTGGCAACAAACTTGCTCAGGTGATTTATTCGAAGAAGCCAATAATATCAATTGTGGCACCTATATTTTAGCTCAATATAATCAATCTGCAGGGAGCTGGAAAAAAGCCCTTGCCTATTATAATGTTGGACCTACAGGCTATGAGTCGAGTTGGAAAATGCGCCGCCAAGGTAAAAAATATGCCAAACAAGTGAAACAGCTCGAAGAAAAACTCAAAGGTTCACTCTAAGCTTTGGTTTTAGGAATTAAAAAGCCCAACCTAAGATGGACCTTTTATAACGTCATATTTATAAACTTTTTAAATATGCAATAATATCTTTATTTTCAGCCATTTCAGCTAATTCAAGTGCAGTATATTCTGAGCGATAATCGATTCTTGCTCCCTTACTGACCAGTAATTTAACCACACCTAAATGGTCATTTTCAGCTGCAGCTTGTAGTGCACTATAGCCCTCTTCATCTGTTTGATTCGGATCAGCTCCAGCCAATAACAACTGCTCGACTTGCTCTACATCACCCAAAGATGACCAGTAAACAAGTTCAGGAAGATGCAGTTCTTCATCATCTTCAGGCAGAGGGGTAAAAGAGTTGAGTTTCATCGGATATACCCTTTTTATTTTAACGTTCAAACCTCAATTAAAGCTTAATTTTTTTAATACAACCATATCAATTTAATTAAAATCGAATAATTGAGCTTAACAATAACTAATAAAATAGCTTGCCATGTAATTACTCAGGACGTATAAAACACTGCAAGCCAGATGGTGATTGGATTGGGATCAGTCTAAACAGCCTTGCATTTGGCATGTGCAGGAATATTAATGTAATCGCCCACGGATAATTCATATTTTGAACCGCTGTCAAATTCTAAAATTGCTTTTCCTTCAACAAGCATGCATTCACTCTCATCCTGATTATACCAACCTGTATCAGGAGAGCTATCCTTTAGAAATGATATGCTCTATCCTTATTGTTGAAGCATGAATAATGTTCTCAAATACTTCTAAACTGAGATCTTTCGGAAGTGAATCGAATATATTGACTGAATTCATACCCATAAATTCACCTCATATCATGTATTCAATCTACATTAACTGTTATTTAGCATCTTCTAAAGTTAGCCTCAAATGACTAATCATTATTTTTAATCACATTTTTGGATATTTTTTCAAAAGAAACATTTTCCCAATAAAAAACACCCCCTAACGTTGGTTAGGGGGTGTTTGAATAAATGAGCTGGCGATGACTTACTCTCACATGGGTAACCCCACACTACCATCAGCGCTAAGAGGTTTCACTTCTGAGTTCGGGAAGGGATCAGGTGGTTCACTCTTGCTATTGTCGCCAGCACAACTGTTTATGACTATTCGTTATGGTCTTATTTACACAGCGTGTATGCCTAACTTTCGTCAAATGAGTTATTAACAGGTATATTTGAGTTGGATATTGTATCTAGCTTTATAACTAAATCAAGTTATTTGCAGTGATTTGAACCACAACACCAACTGTTTGGGTGTTGTATAGTCAAGCCTCACGAGCAATTAGTATTGGTCAGCTTCACATATCACTATGCTTCCACATCCAACCTATCAACGTCGTAGTCTTCAACGGCTCTTTAGAGGACATAAAGTCCTAGGGAAATCTTATCTTGAGGTAGGCTTCCCGCTTAGATGCTTTCAGCGGTTATCCCTTCCGAACATAGCTACCCGGCGATGCGACTGGCGTCACAACCGGTACACCAGAGGTTCGTCCACTCTGGTCCTCTCGTACTAGGAGCAGATCCTCTCAAATTTCCAGCGCCCACGGTAGATAGGGACCGAACTGTCTCACGACGTTCTAAACCCAGCTCGCGTACCTCTTTAAATGGCGAACAGCCATACCCTTGGGACCTGCTTCAGCCCCAGGATGAGATGAGCCGACATCGAGGTGCCAAACACCGCCGTCGATATGAACTCTTGGGCGGTATCAGCCTGTTATCCCCAGAGTACCTTTTATCCGTTGAGCGATGGCCCTTCCATACAGAACCACCGGATCACTAAGACCTACTTTCGTACCTGCTCGACTTGTGGGTCTCGCAGTTAAGCGCGCTTTTGCCTTTATACTCTACGCGTGATTTCCGACCACGCTGAGCGCACCTTCGTACTCCTCCGTTACTCTTTAGGAGGAGACCGCCCCAGTCAAACTACCCACCAGACATGGTCCTCGTCCCGGATAACGGGACAGAGTTAGAACCTCAATATTACCAGGGTGGTATTTCAAGGACGGCTCCATTGGAACTAGCGTTCCAACTTCAAAGCCTCCCACCTATCCTACACAAGTAAGATCAAAGTTCAATGTCAAGCTGCAGTAAAGGTTCACGGGGTCTTTCCGTCTAGCCGCGGGTACACCGCATCTTCACGGCGAATTCGATTTCACTGAGTCTCTGCTGGAGACAGCGCCCCCATCATTATGCCATTCGTGCAGGTCGGAACTTACCCGACAAGGAATTTCGCTACCTTAGGACCGTTATAGTTACGGCCGCCGTTTACTGGGGCTTCGATCAAGAGCTTCGCTTACGCTAACCCCATCAATTAACCTTCCAGCACCGGGCAGGCATCACACCCTATACGTCCACTTTCGTGTTTGCAGAGTGCTATGTTTTTAATAAACAGTTGCAGGGGCCTGGTTTCTGTGGCTGCCAATAGCTCATCCCGCGAGGGGAATCACCGTCAGCAGCGTACCTTCTCCCGAAGTTACGGTACCATTTTGCCTAGTTCCTTCAGCAGAGTTCTCTCAAGCGCTTTGGTCTACTCGACCTGACCACCTGTGTCGGTTTCGGGTACGATTCCTGTGTAACTGAAGCTTAGAGACTTTTCCTGGAAGCATGGTATCAGCCACTTCACTGTACAAGTACAGCTTGCTATCAGTTCTCAGCATAGAGTACCCCGGATTTGCCTAAGATACATGCCTACAACCTTTCACCTGGACAACCAACGCCAGGCTGACTTAACCTTCTCCGTCCTCTCATCGCATTACACAGAAGTATTGGAATATTAACCAATTTCCCATCGACTACGCCTCTCGGCCTCGCCTTAGGGGTCGACTCACCCAGCCCCGATTAACGTTGGACTGGAACCCTTGGTCTTTCAGCGTGCGAGTTTTTCACTCGCATTGTCGTTACTCACGTCAGCATTCGCACTTCTGATACCTCCAGCATACTTCTCAATACACCTTCATCGGCTTACAGAACGCTCCCCTACCACTTGCAATAAATTGCAAATCCGCAGCTTCGGCATATAGTTTTAGCCCCGTTACATCTTCCGCGCAGGCCGACTCGACTAGTGAGCTATTACGCTTTCTTTAAAGGGTGGCTGCTTCTAAGCCAACCTCCTAGCTGTCTATGCCTTCCCACATCGTTTCCCACTTAACTATAATTTTGGGGCCTTAGCTGGCGGTCTGGATTGTTTTCCTCTTGACTACGGACGTTAGCACCCGCAGTCTGTCTCCCGGATAGTACTCATAGGTATTCGGAGTTTGCATCGGTTTGGTAAGTCGGGATGACCCCCTAGCCGAAACAGTGCTCTACCCCCTATGGTATTCGTCCGAGGCGCTACCTAAATAGCTTTCGGGGAGAACCAGCTATCACCAGGCTTGATTAGCCTTTCACCCCTATCCACAAGTCATCCCCTGGCTTTTCAACGACAGTGGGTTCGGTCCTCCAGTTAGTGTTACCCAACCTTCAACCTGCTCATGGATAGATCGCCTGGTTTCGGGTCTACACCCAGCAACTAAACGCCCTATTAAGACTCGATTTCTCTACGGCTCCCCTATTCGGTTAACCTTGCTACTGAATGTAAGTCGCTGACCCATTATACAAAAGGTACGCAGTCACCGAACTAGTCGGCTCCCACTGCTTGTATGCATGCGGTTTCAGGATCTATTTCACTCCCCTCACAGGGGTTCTTTTCGCCTTTCCCTCACGGTACTGGTTCACTATCGGTCAGTCAGGAGTATTTAGCCTTGGAGGATGGTCCCCCCATATTCAGACAAGGTTTCACGTGCCTCGCCCTACTCGACATCATCATATCAGCCCTTTCGTGTACAGGACTATCACCCACTATGGTTGCACTTCCCAGAGCATTCCACTAAAACTGATATGACTTAATGGGCTTTTCCCCGTTCGCTCGCCGCTACTAAGGGAATCTCAATTGATTTCTTTTCCTAAGGGTACTGAGATGTTTCACTTCCCCTCGTTCGCCTTGCAACACTATGTATTCATGTTGCAATACCTACCTTATAGTAGGTGGGTTTCCCCATTCAGAAATCTCCGGATCACAGGATATTTGCCGCCTCCCCGGAGCTTATCGCAGGCTATTACGTCTTTCATCGCCTCTGACTGCCAAGGCATCCACCACATGCACTTAATTACTTGACTATACAACCCCAAACAGTCGTAGCACCTACAAGTAGTACTAGGACAGATCGATTGCTCGATCATACAGTTTGTTGTTCTGTGTACTTAAACACGGTACAGCTTCAATTCAATTCACATACCAAAACGCTTGATTCAGTTAATTTCGCTAGTAACTCATTTAATCACTTCATAGTTGCCTATGTCGTTTTCAACGAGTATGAACAAATTATTTCAACTCAAATATATTCTGTTAATGATTTTTCCAGCCTTCGTCAGGTCAGGAAACTGTGATAAATCACAGAAGTTAATAAAACAAGATCTTCCAATCTCTATTCACTAATTTCTATAATCTAACTACTTAGCTTATATATTGATATTCAATATATGGTGGAGACTAGGAGAGTCGAACTCCTGACCTCCTGCGTGCAAAGCAGGCGCTCTACCAACTAAGCTAAGTCCCCAGCTTATCAATAAGTTAATGTCTCTGTTTTTCTGTATTCAGCATTTCTTCAAATGCTTCGTTAGTCAGATTTGGTGGGTCTGACAAGACTTGAACTTGTGACCCCACGCTTATCAAGCGTGTGCTCTAACCAACTGAGCTACAGACCCTCAGATACATCGTCATGAAGAACAACTTGTTGTGGATTCTTACCAATCGTCAATCTTTCGTTAAGGAGGTGATCCAGCCGCAGGTTCCCCTACGGCTACCTTGTTACGACTTCACCCCAGTCATCGGCCACACCGTGGTAAGCGTCCTCCTTACGGTTAGACTACCTACTTCTGGTGCAACAAACTCCCATGGTGTGACGGGCGGTGTGTACAAGGCCCGGGAACGTATTCACCGCGGCATTCTGATCCGCGATTACTAGCGATTCCGACTTCATGGAGTCGAGTTGCAGACTCCAATCCGGACTACGATCGGCTTTTTGAGATTAGCATCCTATCGCTAGGTAGCAACCCTTTGTACCGACCATTGTAGCACGTGTGTAGCCCTGGTCGTAAGGGCCATGATGACTTGACGTCGTCCCCGCCTTCCTCCAGTTTGTCACTGGCAGTATCCTTAAAGTTCCCACCCGAAGTGCTGGCAAATAAGGAAAAGGGTTGCGCTCGTTGCGGGACTTAACCCAACATCTCACGACACGAGCTGACGACAGCCATGCAGCACCTGTATGTAAGTTCCCGAAGGCACCAATCCATCTCTGGAAAGTTCTTACTATGTCAAGACCAGGTAAGGTTCTTCGCGTTGCATCGAATTAAACCACATGCTCCACCGCTTGTGCGGGCCCCCGTCAATTCATTTGAGTTTTAGTCTTGCGACCGTACTCCCCAGGCGGTCTACTTATCGCGTTAGCTGCGCCACTAAAGCCTCAAAGGCCCCAACGGCTAGTAGACATCGTTTACGGCATGGACTACCAGGGTATCTAATCCTGTTTGCTCCCCATGCTTTCGTACCTCAGCGTCAGTATTAGGCCAGATGGCTGCCTTCGCCATCGGTATTCCTCCAGATCTCTACGCATTTCACCGCTACACCTGGAATTCTACCATCCTCTCCCATACTCTAGCTGACCAGTATCGAATGCAATTCCTAAGTTAAGCTCAGGGATTTCACATCCGACTTAATCAGCCGCCTACGCACGCTTTACGCCCAGTAAATCCGATTAACGCTCGCACCCTCTGTATTACCGCGGCTGCTGGCACAGAGTTAGCCGGTGCTTATTCTGCGAGTAACGTCCACTATCCAGTAGTATTAGTACTAGTAGCCTCCTCCTCGCTTAAAGTGCTTTACAACCAAAAGGCCTTCTTCACACACGCGGCATGGCTGGATCAGGGTTCCCCCCATTGTCCAATATTCCCCACTGCTGCCTCCCGTAGGAGTCTGGGCCGTGTCTCAGTCCCAGTGTGGCGGATCATCCTCTCAGACCCGCTACAGATCGTCGCCTTGGTAGGCCTTTACCCCACCAACTAGCTAATCCGACTTAGGCTCATCTATTAGCGCAAGGTCCGAAGATCCCCTGCTTTCCCCCGTAGGGCGTATGCGGTATTAGCATTCCTTTCGGAATGTTGTCCCCCACTAATAGGCAGATTCCTAAGCATTACTCACCCGTCCGCCGCTAAGTGATTGTGCAAGCACAACCACTCCGCTCGACTTGCATGTGTTAAGCCTGCCGCCAGCGTTCAATCTGAGCCATGATCAAACTCTTCAGTTTAAAATCAGTAGTACCTATAAGGGTACCAATCTTGGCTCATCAATTTTCTGACAAATATTTCTCAAATAAACTTCGAGTAATTTCTACCATCAATCAATGAAAATAATTTCGATCAATCAATCAGTAAAAATCCACACAAGTTGTTCTTCATAATCTCTTAATGATCTTTCTAACACCTCGTCAGTGCTAGAAGCTGGACTTCAATAAACTTAACAACTCAGCGCTTCGCGCTTCGTTCGTTTCCGTCTATCTCGTCGGTATGGGGTGCATTCTATAGAGTTTTGGTATGAGTGCAAGCACTTTTAACTGGCTGTTTTATCAGGTGTTGTATTTTTATGCACTGTTTTGGCTCATTATTACACAAGAAATAAGGTAAACTATTAATTATAAAGCAGAAATATGAATAAAATATTTCTGCTGGTTTTTTTAATGGTTTAGTAGCGCTTGCTTACTTAATGTTCACACTGAGAATTTTCACTGGTTGCTTTGGTACATCTTGGTGCATACCATAGCTAACAGTCGGTACTTTGATAATTTTATCGACCACATCCATTCCCTTCGTCACCTTACCAAAGACCGCATAACCTGCATTCATAGATCCTTTATTTAAAAAGTCATTGTCAACAACATTAATAAAGAATTGGCTGGTGGCTGAGTTTGGGTTGTTCGTGCGTGCCATTGCTAGAGTGCCACGCGTATTCTTTAAACCATTTGAAGATTCGTTCTTGATAGGTGCCTTGGTTGGCTTTTCGACCATGTTGGCATCCATTCCCCCACCCTGAATCATGAAACCAGGAATGACACGGTGAAAAATAGTTCCGTTATAGAAATTGGCTTTTGCGTAGTCTTCAAAGTTTTTGGCTGAAACTGGTGCTTTATCATTAAATAGCTCAATTTCAATATTTCCCATTGATGTTTTCATTTCCACCAGAGTATTGGCTGCATAGGTACACACACTGAATGTAGCAGCAGTCAATAACGCGAGGCTCTGTTTTAACATGTTGGGGGTTCCTGTAATGCTGTTTTATATTTGGTTATATTTAACACAACTCTTTAAATTCAGATACTTTTAAACTTTTTATTTATAAGATCTAAATCATTGTTTTAAATTTATGCATGGATATTCAAATATTTAAAACACTTTATTTGCATCCTACTTTAACTGTGTTTATCCCAAAATTTTCGGAATTTTTTACTCATTTCGATGTAGTTTTTCTTTGCAGTCCGCGATAAGCCTGCCATGTTAATGAAACCATGGGTCATACTTGGATAATCATGATAAGCCACGGAAACACCATGATGTCGTAGCTTATGCGCATAGATCTCGGCTTCATCGTGCAGTACATCATGCCCTGCCGTAACAACAAAGGCGGATGCTAATTTTTTTAAACTACCATAAGTTGGGGAAATAATTGGATCATCCAAAGCAACCTGATGTTGCGTCGCATAATGTGCGGTCACAGTATCAACATCATCTCCCGTTAAGACTAGACCATCTTTATAAGCAAAAAAGGAAGGATGGCGACTCTTAAAGTCTAATGCTGGATAAATTAGAAACTGGACTTGCGGTGCATAGGCTTTACCTATACTACGTTGCGCAACCACCGCACTTAAATTTCCGCCTGCACTGTCACCTGCAACGGCTATACGATTTTTTAAGATTTTGAGTTGTTTTCGATTTTGATACACCCATGCCAAGGCATCTTCACAACTTTGTACAATTTGATAAGGCGAGGCTTCTGGTGCCAAAGGATAATCAATACTGAGCACTTGGACATGCGCATGTACAGCCAGTAGACGACACACTTCATCATAACTATCGATACTGCCCACCACAAAGCCTCCTCCATGATAGAACACGAGCATCGGAAGTTTTTTATTTGGCGCAGGATGATAGTGACGCGCAAAAATAGTTCCACTTTGCAAAGGTAAACGTAAATCTTCGACCTGTTTAATGGCGGTCGATTTTCCTGTAATGAGTTGGCTCTGTAATTCAAAGACTTTACGAGAGTGCTGTGCATCTGCAGAAATAAAGCCTGCTTTGTTCTGTTTATACTGAACAGCAGCCAGACATTTAAGAAAAGAGTCTAATTCAGGGTAGTGATAAGGATAGGCCAAAGCCTTGACGATATTCTCCTGTACAAAATTAGGCAACTTATCGAGTAATCGCGCTGCTGTACCTTGATTTTGTTCCATCATTTTTTGTATTGATACGCCCATAAACGACTTATTCCTTGTTGTTTTATCTTTCGGTCAAACTTTACGGAACAAGTTCAACCTTAAATTAAGGCTTTTGCAACAAAACTAATCTGCTTTAAGCATATTGTCATTAACACTATTACTGCAAGTTCAAGTCAAAATCATCAATAAAAAAGTTGAGTTCTTTAACAGATCCTTAATTAATAAGTGCATCAATTGATTCAGACAGTACACCTCATTCAAGTACTGCCTTTTACTCTATATGCCGTTTTCAACTCAACAATATAAGCATTATTGTTGAATCGATTGTGGTTGACCCTGCATATCATTCATTTGAGCCTGTGGAGCATTCATATTTGCAGAACCATCTGCTTGCGCAGCAATCCCAACTTGTCCTTGTGCACCCACTTCTGCTCCAGTCGAGATTTGAGCTGTTTCAGTCGCTTGTACAGGGTCTTTCGATGCACAACCCACCGCAAGCACTGAAATAACTAACATAGAAATCGTAAATAGTCCGACTTTTTTCATACCTTGTTCCTTTTCAAATAAAAAAATACAAAACCAATCTTTAGTTTTGCGAAGTCATTATTCATGTTTTTTCAATGCTTTGCGCACATGTATGGTGAGCGTTTTTTATCGGTTGGTTGCATTCTGCAATCTTTTATTAAGCTTATTTTGAAGCATCATTTTTACGATGAGAGCAAAAAAGTGAATTAAGTGATTATTTTTAATCGTATAAATTACATCGTTGCAGCTCAACACCCCTCAGAAAGCAGATTTTCTTAAAAGATATCGAAATGAAACTACTTATTGTTGTTGCCAAGTCTCTACAGAACCATCAACTCATCACATTTCTGCTGTGCTTAACCTATACAATGTAGCAATTCTCAGCAATTTCATTCAAAAAAAGCTTATTCGGCAGTTGAATAAGCTTTAAAAACAGATTTTTAAAATATCCATAAACCACGATGATCATGATTGTGGTGATCCATCCTCCAAACATTTGCCCAAATTGTGAAAGATTGAATTCCGCTCATCATGAGCGTTTTATGTAAATGATCATTAAGGCCACTTCATCTCGCCTTTGACCACTTTGGCGCCCAACTCCAAGCTGCTTGACTCACCTAAAGTAGGATACTGTGTTTGCATGATTCCGATTAGCTCGGCTGAGTTTTTGCTGGCTTTCGTCGCTTTCTCATATTGCTTTAAATAGTCTATCGAAAAATTCACAGCATCGAGACCTTCAGCCGCGCCAGCTTTCATATGTGCAGGAACCACAACTTCAGGTTGAAGTGCTTTGATTGATTCTAAGGTCTTAACTACTTCTACACGATCTTTCGAGCTTGGTGTATCTGCCATCCACAAGTGAATACCCGATGAAACAGGAATTCCACCGACTACCGCTTTAGCACTTGGAATCCATAAATAGGTCAGTTCTTTTTGACCTTTAATGTCAATCTCTTCATTTTCAAGCTTTAAAACTTGAGCCGTATATGCTTGCGGAACAATAATTTTGCTTGGTGCATTGGCTCCCATTTTTGGTCCCCAATACTGAACTTTCAATGCTTGGGTATCTTGAATATGTTTGACCGTTTCAGGGGTAGCAATGATTTTAACCTTCGGGAAATAGTGCTGAAAAACATCTAAACCAAAATAAAAATCTGGATCTCCATAGCTCACAAAAATAGTCGTTAAGGTTTTACCGCGATCTAAAATATCTGCGGCAATTCGTAATGCCTCAGATTTAGAAAATTGTGCATTCACCAACATGACTTCTCGATCTCCTTCAATAAGAGTAGACGTCACGCCGAAATGTTCAGGTTTCGCTAAATAAGTGTGAATTTTTAGGTCTTGCGCATAGGCAGTGGAGCTAAGCGCTAAAGCAGTTAAGGCAAAGGCATAAAACTTGGTTTGCATGGTATTCATCTCTTATTTGATTTTGAATACTTTAAATTTCAGTTTCTGACAAATAAACAGCTTAACTTAAGATAAACTGTTGCAATATACGCAACAATAAACATAAATATGGATACCCTAAAAGCCATTCAAGTCTTTGTCTGTATTGCCCAACAAGGCAGTTTGACCAAAGCTGCAGACCATCTTAATGTTTCACGTGCCATGGTGTCGCGCTACCTTGAACATCTGGAAAATCATTTTTCGACCCGATTATTTCATCGCAATACCCGTAAAATTTCCCTGACATCGACGGGAGAACAAGCCCTGCATTACTGCGAAAATATTTTGCAACAGCAGCAGCTCCTCTTAGAAATGACCCATGATCAACAACAGATTGGTACCATTCGACTGACTACAGGGCTTTTTTTACTGCAAAATGGCTTAGCAGAATGCATTAAACAATTCAGACAGCAGCTTCCATTTGTACAATTCGATATTGTGATTACAGAGGACACACTCGATTTAATTGATGCCCAGATCGATTTAGCCTTTCGGATTAGCCCTAAAGTAGCTGAAGGTTTAATTGCCCGTCCGCTCTTGCCGCTTGACTCTGTTTTATGTGCACATCCCGATTATTTGGCACAAGCGCCTGAGATTCAACATCCTGAACAACTGTTACAACATACCTGCCTAACCCATCACAGCATGCATTCAGCTTGGACGCTGAACGCTCCAAATCACCCCCCAAAAAACTATAGCTTACATAGTGTGATCCAAAGCAATGATGCCTATGCATTATTAGAAATGTGCAAACAAGCACAAGGGATTGCCATGCTCCCCTGTCCACTGGTACAAGCCGAATTGAACCAACGGACCTTATGCCACATTCTTCCAGACTATGACTTACCTAAAATGCAACTGTCTGTGGTGTATTCATCGCGGCGGCATTTAAGTAAAAAAACACAAGAATTCATTGCATTTGTAATTCAGCACTTCAATTTGCCTTAAAAAAACAGAAATAGTGCAAATTTAATCAAGCATGCAACTTGAATTTTGCTTTCCTGCCCCGACCTCTTTTAATAATCATGAATTTCATAACTCATGACAGTTCAGAATTAACCAGTGAACACTGACGCCAAAGGACTGTACATGTTTAAGAACCCTTTTAAACGGAGTAAATCAATGACAACTGAGCAAAACGAACAAGCTCAAGACCTTCAACAAGAGCAAGCTGAGTCACAAACAGCGCAAACTCAAGCTGAAACCGAGCAAACAGACGTTTCAGTTGAAGATTTACAAGCGCAAATCGGCAAACTTGAAGAAAGCTTGAAATTAGAAAAAGCCCGTACAGCAAATGCCGTTTATGAAGCACAAAAAAGTGTTGAGCGCATTCAACGTGAATCTGACAAACACAAAGATACGGTTTTAGAGAAGTTCGCCAAAGAACTACTCGACTCTGTCGACAATTTAGAACGTGCCATTCAAGCCGCAGGTGAAGAAGAAACTCCTGTACTTGAAGGCGTAAAACTCACCTTGAAATCTTTACTCACGACACTTGAAAAATTTGGTGTGGTCGAAGCAGATACACAAAACGGTTTCAATGCAGATTTGCACCAAGCAGTCGGGATTGATCCAAATGCCAAAGCGAACGAAATTGGTACCGTTTTACAGAAAGGTTACACCTTAAATGGTCGTTTACTTCGCCCTGCTATGGTGATGGTAGGCGCATAAACCCTATAAATACGGGAGTTTGTGAAAAATTTTCAGAAAAATAACTTGAAAAATTTTGAACGGCTCTCATATCGGATAACAAGCAAAAACATTGCACAAAAATTTTTGAGGAACAGATCTAATGGCTAAAATCATTGGTATTGACTTAGGTACAACAAACTCATGCGTTGCTGTACTTGAAGGCGACAAAGTTAAAGTAATCGAGAACGCTGAAGGCGCTCGTACAACTCCATCGATCATTGCGTATAAAGATGGTGAAATCTTGGTGGGTCAATCTGCTAAACGTCAGGCAGTGACTAACCCGAAAAACACATTATTCGCGATTAAGCGTTTGATCGGTCGTCGTTATGAAGACCAAGCGGTACAAAAAGACATCGGTCTTGTCCCTTACAAAATCATCAAAGCAGACAATGGCGATGCTTGGGTTGAAGTAAACGATAAGAAACTTGCGCCACAACAGATCTCTGCTGAAATCTTGAAAAAGATGAAGAAAACTGCAGAAGACTATTTGGGTGAAACAGTGACAGAAGCCGTGATTACGGTGCCTGCTTACTTTAACGATGCGCAACGTCAAGCAACTAAAGATGCGGGTAAAATCGCTGGTTTAGACGTTAAACGTATCATTAACGAACCAACTGCTGCGGCACTTGCGTTCGGTATGGACAAAAAAGAAGGCGATCGTAAAATTGCGGTTTATGACTTAGGTGGTGGTACTTTTGACGTATCAATCATTGAAATCGCAGACCTTGATGGCGACCAACAAATCGAAGTGTTATCAACCAATGGTGATACTTTCCTTGGCGGTGAAGACTTTGATAACGCTTTAATTGAATTCTTGGTTGAAGAATTTAAGAAAGAACAAAGTGTGAACTTGAAAAATGACCCACTTGCGTTACAACGTTTGAAAGAAGCGGCTGAAAAAGCAAAAATCGAGCTTTCTTCATCGACTGCAACGGAAATTAACCTTCCATACATCACGGCTGATGCGACTGGTCCTAAACACTTAGTGATCAATGTAACACGTGCAAAACTTGAAGGTTTAGTGGCTGATTTAGTTGCTCGTACCATTGAGCCTTGCCGTATCGCGCTTAAAGATGCTGGTCTTTCGACTTCTGACATCTCTGACGTGATCTTGGTCGGTGGTCAATCACGTATGCCAATGGTTCAACAGAAAGTTCAAGAGTTCTTTGGCAAAGAGCCACGTAAAGACGTAAACCCTGACGAAGCAGTTGCAATTGGCGCTGCGATTCAAGGTGCAGTATTGTCTGGTGACAAAACTGACGTACTTCTTCTTGACGTTACTCCGCTTACACTTGGTATCGAAACCATGGGTGGCGTGTTAACAGCGATTATTGAGAAAAACACCACGATTCCTGCGAAAAAATCACAAGTGTTCTCTACTGCTGCTGACAACCAACCTGCGGTAGACATTTCAGTGTTCCAAGGTGAACGTAAAATGGCTCAACAAAACAAATTGTTGGGTAACTTCCAATTAGGCGATATCCCACCTGCTCCACGTGGTGTGCCACAAATTGAAGTATCGTTCGATATCAATGCTGATGGTATCTTGAAAGTATCTGCGAAAGATAAGAGCACAGGTAAAGAGCAATCGATCCAGATTAAAGCAAACTCAGGTTTGTCTGATGCTGAAATCGAAGCAATGATTAAAGATGCTGAAGCGAATGCTGAAGAAGATCGTAAGTTTGAAGAACTTGCAAAAGCGCGTAACGAAGCTGATGCATTGATTTCTAGCTCAAACAAAGCAGTTAAAGATCTTGGTGATAAAGTTACTGAAGATGAAAAAACTGCAATCAGCACTGCGGTTTCTGAACTTGAAGCAGCAACCAAAGAAAATGATGTAGAAGATATCAAAGCAAAAACAGAAGCTTTACAAAACATCTTAATGCCAATCACCCAACGTGCTTATGAACAAGCGCAAGGTGCTGGCGGCGCTGAAGGTTTTGATCCAAATGCATTCCAAGGTGATGCTGCTGGTCAACAAAAAGCGGACGATGGCGTTGTAGATGCTGAGTTCACAGAAGTTAAAGATGACAAAAAATAATTTGTCTCTTTAAAAAAACCGCGCTTAGGCGCGGTTTTTTTTGATTGAAAAATATTTCCACAACCCTTACTTTTCGCTACATTAAGCACAAATGAAAAAGAAAAACGATTTATGCATCGACTTGGTTTAACGCTACTCTTCTTGGCTATACTTTGGCTCAGCTACCAAAGCCATGCACACTATCAATTACGTTATAACGCCTGGTCAGATCGAGTATTCCATCCTTTTGACCAACGGTTACGCTTTAGAATTGGTAATGTTGATCCGCGTTTTGGTCTCACTCAAGCTCAGGTCATGCAACTGAGTCAGGAAGCCCTAGAAATCTGGCACCAAGGTACACAACAAACGCTGTTTGTTTATGATCCAAATGCCAAACTCAGTATAGAGTTAATCTATGATCAACGTCAGCAAGATGCCGATGCCTTAAAGCAAACCCAACAAAAACTAGATCATGGCAAGAATCAAAACAACCGCTCTTCAGATAATATTGAACGCGCCAGAACTCAACTGGATTTAACTCAACATCGTTTAGAACAACAAAAACAACAATTAGAAGCTGAATATCGCTATGTACTCAGCCAACAAGCTCAAGTGCAGTCCGCACAACAACAACAAAATTTACGTGACCAACTCATCCAACTACAATACAGAATTGCCCAGTTCGAACAAGAAGCGGCTTATTTTCAACAACAGAATCATTCATTTAATCAACAAGTTGATCAACACAACGTGGGTATCGCACAACTGAATCAACAAATTTTACAAGCCCAACAACGCTTCCCTGCACGCGAATTCCATAAAGGCGTGTTTATGGGAAATAAAATTGAAATCTACCAATTTGATGGAAATGATGATCTCAGGCTCACCATCGCACATGAATTAGGGCATGCGCTAGGATTGGCGCATCATAATGACCCACAAGCCCTGATGTATCCCATTTTAGGAGAACAAAAATTACAGCATTTTAAACTCAAAGCTGCGGATTTACAGTTATTGGCTTCTCGATAATAACTTTGAAAAAATTCCTTAAATTTTATAAGGCTTTTACTTCGATTTGCTCAACACAAAATCGAATTTCATGTTATTGTGATAGAACCATCCACACAGCAAACTGAGCGGAGAACAATGTGAGTTACTACCATATTCTCATTGAAGTGAATGATCATATCAGTACACTTGAACAGACTCGTGATCTGGAATTGTTTGATATTATTGAAATTCAGCCTTATCTCCACTCTATTATCCTGCCCTATTTCAATGAGCAAGAAATTGAACTGGAAGATGAAAATATTGAATATCAGGATATTTTGCATTTAGAAATCAAGCAGACATTACTGCCGATTGAGCACTTGATTGAAGAAGAACAACGACTTTTACCAAGTGATACAGATGTCACCATCACTGCACATGAAATCTTTAATAATCGAGATTTAAGTCAGGATGTGACCACCGTTATTTTTGATATTTTAGAAGCAGTCAAATTAGATCCAATCGAAGTCGAATAAAGCACCTGAAATGCGATGACGGTACACCTGCACCGTCATCTTTCAATGTTTTACTTCATCATCAATTTGGCATTTTCGTTGCGAAATACAGCTAAAGTCTGTTGTCCTGCGCGCCCAGTTGCATTTAAACCAAGACGAATTTGCTCATCACGAATGGCTTGTCGGGTTTTATCACCAATCAAACCATCCACTTGACCAATGTCATAACCACGGTTCAGTAAATATTGCTGAATTTCACGACGCTCTGCACGCGACGTGCCTGCATCGTTGGTGGGCCAACTTTGTTGAAACTCACCTTTGCCTTGTAAACGATCCGATAAATGCGCAATCGCTAAGGCATAACTTTCAGCCGCGTTATAACTATAAATGGCATCAAAGTTCTTAAAAACTAGGAATTTAGGTCCATTTTCACCTGCGGGTGCCATTAATCCTGCGGGCGTACTGGCAGATAAATTGCCTTGAATTAAAGCACCACCATCTGCACGCGTCACTCCTTGATTGATCCAGTAAGATAAACTTTTCTTATTACGGCGCCCTTCACCTGAAATAGACAGGCTTGCGGGCGTAGTTACCTCAAAGCCCCAAGGCATGCCTGTTTGCCAACCCCGCTTGGTCAGAAAATTGGCGGTCGAAGCCAATGCATCGGAAGTGCTTGATACCAAATCACGGCGACCATCACCATCAAAATCGACCGCTAACTCTTCATAGGTCGAAGGCATAAACTGCGTATGACCAAATGCACCTGCCCACGAACCGCGTAATTGTTCTTCTCTTAAATCACCACGTTGTAAAATACGCATAGTGGCAAAAAACTCACCACGGAAATAATTTTGGCGGCGGCCTTCACAACTTAAAGTACCGAGAGCCTGTAATAAAGGATAACTACCTGAAATATTGCCAAAATTACTCTCAACGCCCCAAACCGCCACGACCGTTTCGACAGGCACACCATAAGTCTGGGCAACGCGATTCAGTACCTCACGATGCTGAGCTAATTTTTGTCGCCCCATTTCCACCCGTTCATTATCGACCAAACCCGACAAATAGTCCCAAATTGGAGTCGAAAATTCAGGTTGATAATTCAACTTATCAATCACGCTATAATCAGGCGTTAAATTTTGGGTATAACGATCATAAGTTGAAGCGCTAACACCCGCATTCAGGGCTTGACTACGTAAATTTGACAAACAACCTTGGAAATTATTCTCGGCGCCGTAACCATTTTGGTTTGTTAAGTTATTGTTATAAGTCGAAGCAGAGGTTGGTTGACCATTAATAATCAGTTCTGCATGGGATGGTGTTGCGACCCAAAAAATGGATCCAAAAATAAAATAATTAATTCGTTTCATCATCACTTTCGTTTTAAATTCAAATTATGCGCTTACCTTAACATTCCAGTACAAAATTGACAGATAAGAAACGTAAAATTTGAATTCATTTTTATTAATTTTAAATTCATTTTTCACTTTTAAATTTAAAAATAGTTATCCGCAACCCACATTAAAGCTTAATTTAAATTTAAAACTCAGGATTTGAATTTAAAACAGGTTATCCACAATGGCATTTTTTAAATTCAAATCCTATAAAACCACAATTCAAACCAACTCAACCAAATTATTAGACCCAATACAGCGTTTTGAATTCAAAAGTCCCGATTTAAATTCATATGCACATGCTTTTAAATTTAAAAAAATGAATTTAAAAATTCAACTGACTTTTAAATTCATATTATTTGTCCTCAATCGACTATTTAAATTCAAAAACAAATTCTAAAAATTAAATTTAAAACCAAAAATCCGTTTTAAATTCAAATAATTTATCCACAGTTGATGCTTTATTCTTTATTTAAATTCAAACTTTTCACAAAACCCAAGTTTTAAATTCAAAATATTTTTCTATTTTCTTATTCTTCAACAATCCAAATGCACCATTTAGAGCTTATTTTTCATTCATTCAATACACAACAAAAAGCTAAAATTTACGATAAAAGGCACTGCCTAAATGCAAGGTCGCGTAGCATGCCTGAGTTCTAGACATAAAAAAAGCGATCCACAGAGTGATCGCTTTTTTGCTAAACAGTTTAGGATTTAAATGGTCATATCTTCGCTTAATGCTAAAGGTACAGGCAAAATTTTCGCCAATTGACGGCATAAACTGGTCAATTGACTGCTGTCATTCGGCATTAAAGTGATGTGACCGATCTTACGACCCGCACGTTCTGTTTTGTTATACAAATGCAGATGTGCGCCATTTAACGCCAAAACCTGCTCAGATTTTGGATATTGACCAATGATATTGATCATCACAGTAGGGCGCACCACTTCGGTTGAACCCAAAGGTAAGCCTGCAACCGCACGAATATGATTTTCAAATTGCGAACAAACCGCACCTTCAATTGACCAATGACCTGAGTTGTGCACGCGCGGTGCCATCTCATTGGCAAATAGACCTTGCTCCGTCACGAACAATTCCAGTGTTAACACACCGACATAATTCAAGTGATTCAACAAACGCGTAATGTAATCTTGTGCCGCTGGCTGTAAATCCACGCTGTTTGGCGCAGGAACAATCGAATGCGACAAAATCCCGTGATGGTGATGATTTTCAGCCAAAGGCCAAGTTTTTACTTCACCATCCTGACCACGTACTGCAATGATGGAAACCTCACGCGAGAACGTCACAAAACTTTCTGCAATCAAGCTTTTTGCGGGACCCAATTCAGCCCACGCTTGCTCAATTTGATCTTCACTGCGCAATACAAACTGACCTTTACCATCATAACCGCCAGTGGCTGTTTTCAGTACCAGTGGTAAGCCCAGTGTCGTAACGGCTTGTTGTAAACTCGCTAGAGAATCCACCGCTTGATACGGCGCAACAGGAATCTGCAATTGATCGAATAAGGCTTTTTCCATTAAACGGTTTTGTGCAGTCGCTAAAGCTTGACGTGGCGGGTGAAGGGCTTTGCTTTGCGTCAAAAGATCGACATCAGCCAGTGGCGTATTTTCAAATTCCAGACTAAAAACGTCGGCGCTTTGAATAAACTGTTGCAGTCCTTGTTCAGTCTGACTTGAAATCACCTGACCTAAAGCTGCGGAAGGGCAGTCTGTATCTGCTTCATAGAAGGTACATTGAATATTCAGTGGCAAAGCGGCTTGTGCCATCATGCGACCCAATTGACCACCACCAAAAATACCGATGGTTTTGTTCATAACCTGTGTCCCGTTTTAAGCTTGACCCGGAATATTGTTGCTTGCCACTTTTTCTGTTTGAGCAGCACGGAAGTTTGCGACATTTTCGGCAATCTCTGGACGTGTCAAACCAAGAATTTGCGCCGCCATAATGGCCGCATTGGTTGCACCTGCTGGACCAATTGCCAAAGTACCTACCGCAATACCCGCTGGCATTTGTACAATCGAAAGTAGGGAATCAACACCATTTAAAATAGAAGATTTTACAGGTACACCCAAGACTGGTAAGTCAGTTTTTGCCGCGCACATACCTGGTAAATGTGCTGCGCCGCCTGCGCCTGCAATAATTACTTGAATACCGCGATCACGCGCAGTTTCAGCATATTCAAATAGACGATCTGGGGTACGGTGTGCAGAAACCACTTCAGCTTCAAATGGGACACCAAGTTGCTTAAGCATATTGGCAGTGTGTTCGAGAGTCGCCCAATCAGATTGAGAACCCATGATAATTCCTACGAGGGGTTGAGCGTCTTGTGCTGCGGCCGCATTCATTGCTAATGTTCCAGAGACTAGAGTGAAAGAGGATAAATCTCGACGAGAGCCAAGCTTTAAATGGTTCAGAAGCCCAATATTATAGACTGATTTTTCATCTCTCCAAAATTTAAGCAGGGCTAGAGCGAGATATTTTTAGTTTTTTTTCGATAAAAATAAGGAAATGATTCCCTTGATGAAAAAATAAGCCGCTATAAGTGCTGTTTTGACCGTTCTATAGCGAACAGGTTGCAGCAAGTTTTATTTCATCTCAAAAATCCAGTCACCACAACCTCATTCTTACTAAAGCCGTTATTGGCTTCTAAATACAAAATACACACAACCCAATAAGCAAAGGCCTGCCCAGAGATAGTCTAATTTAAAGGGCTGTTTAAACAGATAAATCATAAATGGCACAAAAACCAATAAGGTCATGACTTCTTGGGTAATTTTCATTTGCCCTACAGACCAGCCATCCTGTGCCAAGAGACGAGTGGCAGGAATCATAAAGGCATATTCGAATAGGGCAATTAACCAGCCAAATAAAATTGCTTGCCACAAGGGTGCACCATGTAAAAATTTTAGATGACCGTACCAAGCCAATGTCATAAAACAATTGGATATTACTAACAATGCAAACGGAATCAGCATGGTATTCATCATTACACCACATTCACAACTAAGACCTAAAATAGGCTCAAAAGTATAAGTCAAAGTGCTTTCTTTAGGGAATTTTATCGACTTTAATCTTGGCTCAATCTGTCATGAGTGAACTGTCTAAATTGATACAAGAAAAACTATCTTTTCCCTAAGAGCCTTGATATCGTTGCTGTCAAATCGAATCAATTCTGACAACAACACCAATCATGAAGTGCTGTGTCAAAAAGCAGTGGAGTTAAAGATCAATGCATCTGCATATTTTGGGTATTTGCGGCACCTTTATGGGTTCATTGGCATTATTAGCGCGAGATTTAGGACATAAGGTGACAGGTTCAGATCTGAACGTTTATCCGCCCATGTCCACTCAACTGGAAAATGCAGGCATTACTTTAATGCAAGGCTATGATCGTAGCCATTTACAACCGCACCCTGATTTAGTCATTGTCGGCAATGCCATGAAACGCGGAATTGACGCAGTTGAATATATGCTCAATGAGGGTTTACCCTACATTTCAGGCCCACAATTCCTTGCAGATCATGTCTTGCAAGGGAAACATGTCCTTGGGGTTGCAGGGACTCATGGTAAAACCACCACCACCACCATGTTGGCGTGGGTATTGGATCAGGCCGGCTTAGAACCAGGCTTTTTAATTGGCGGTGTGCCTTTAGGTTTCTCTGAAAGTGCTCGCTTAGGCGGCGGAAAATACTTCTGTGTTGAAGCAGATGAATACGATTCGGCATTTTTCGACAAACGTTCTAAGTTTGTGCATTACCATCCAAAAACTGCAATTTTAAATAACCTTGAATTTGACCATGCCGACATTTTTGATGATTTGGCTGCCATTCAAAAACAATTCCATCATTTAGTGCGTACCATTCCAAGTGAAGGTCGCATTATTGCTCCAATTACTGAAAGCAACATTGATGAAGTATTGGAAATGGGCTGTTGGACACCTGTGGTACGTACCTCATTAGATACACATCCAGAAGCGGAATTGTATGCAGAACAGCTTTCTGCAGATGGTTCACACTTTAAAGTACTCCAACACAGTGTAGTCAAAGGCGAAGTGAAATGGAACATGACAGGGCAACATTCGGTGGCGAATGCCTTAGCCACCATTGCTGCGGCTGAACACGTGGGTGTAAGCATTGAAACTGCATGTGAAGCACTATCTCACTTCGGCGGTGTAAAGCGTCGTATGGAGTTATTGGGTACCGTTCGTGGCGTTGAAGTCTATGATGACTTTGCCCATCATCCAACTGCAATTGACACCACACTTGAAGGTGCACGTAAGCGTTTAGGTGAACGTAAACTTTGGGCGATCATTGAACCACGTTCAAACACCATGCGTATGGGTAGCCATAAAGATGGACTGGCATATTCAGCACGTCTGGCAGATGAAGTGATTTGGTATCAACCTGAAGGTTTGGATTGGGACTTACAACCCGTGATTGATGCAGCATCCAACAAAGCGATTGTGGCACGTTCCCTTGAAGATATTATTCAAACTGTAGTGAATGAAGCAGGAGATGGCGACGCGGTGGTGATTATGTCCAATGGTGGTTTTGGTGGTTTACATCAAAAATTGATTCGTGCTTTAAACGCCTAAATTTGTGCATTTAAAAGCCCGCTACGGCGGGTTTTTTTATACGATTACCCAATTAAAAAGCAGACATGATACCGACATATTCAAAGTCTTTTCGTTTTGCCCAACCTTGCACGGTGTCACCCAAACGCTTGCTCATATACATGATCGAAACCCATTGTTCTTTGCCATCATCATACGTGCGATACGCGGTAATAAAATCATTTTTAAGAATGAACAGATCCTTGATTTTACAATTATCACTTGGTGAAGAATGAAAATAGACACGTGATGGGGGCAATCACTTTCATGCCCCAACGGGGAATCATCTGAACTTCTTTTTATCCTGCCTTTTCCTCAAGTTTTGCACAATCTTCGGCAAATACTAAAGGGGAGAGTAAACTACATAAGACAAGAGATAAAAGCTTGTTCATTTACCTCAATTCAACTGTCTTAAACACACTGTTCAGGCAACACAACCATGTTGTTCTGATTAAGTTGTAATCCTTAAAGTACAATAAAATACAATGACTGTATTAAGCCGCGACATCCAACAAACTTTGATCGCGTTTAAACATCACATCGACATAAGTACAAACTGGCACAATTTTTAACTGTTGTTCGCGTGCATATTCGACCAAGACATCCAACAACTGACGTGCCACACCTTGACCACGTAAACTATCATCTACCCAAGTATGGTCGGCCACAATGGTAGATGCATCACGCCAGATATAAGTGATTTCAGCAATACATTGCCCCTCAGCATCATTCAGAAAAAACTCACCTTTTTCAGCATTATTATGGTGTTGGAATTGCATACTCAGTTTTCCTCTATACAGATGAACTACAGTTAACATGCCATAAGCCCTATAGAAAAAATACCCCATTGTTAAAGAGCATCGACCAAAGTTTAAAATCTGGTTACACCTTAAACAGGAAATCCCTAGTTCAAGGGATGAAGCTCACGCCCATTTATTTCTATGCTAAACAGATAGCACGCACAGGAGTAGCGGCATGTTAATTTATTTCGTATTAATGCTCTGTGGCTCATTATTGGCAAAAATTTTAGTGCAATACGACAACACAGTTCCATTTAAGCCTTAAAATTTACGTCTTTGTTATTCGGCATTGATTAAACACATAGATCAAATATCAACAGGTTTAGGTTGATCATATTTGCTTTATATTTGCACTTTTGTACAAAATATGCGATTCTTGCCTCATCATTTGGACTCAGTCCAATACAGAATTTGAACAAGGGGAGTAGCCTCCTCCAAACGTCAGCCACAATTTATTGTGATGACGTGTCAGAATATCGTCATTACACTTTGCAAAAAGTCGGTATCTGAGCATTACCCCGTGTAATGTAGGCAAGACCTTGATCATGTTGACACAGATGTTTATATCATCTGGCAACAGGTCAAGGTTTTTTTGTGGCCAATTGCCAGATGTGGAGGATTTTTATGGAATCTATCGGCAATTTATGGCTGTATTTGGTCTTCTTCGGCATTGTCATTATCATGCTGTTGATCGACTTTCTCGGATTTAAACAAAAACAAGGACAACAAGTTGCCCTTAAAACGGCTGCCTACTGGAGTATTGCTTGGGTTAGTGTGGCCATGCTCTTTGCAGGCGGTCTCTGGCTGTATTTACAACAAACCGTCGGTGTTGCAATTGCCAACCAAAAAACCATGGAATATATCGCGGGTTATTTACTGGAAAAATCCCTCGCAATTGATAATGTTTTTGTTTGGCTCATGATTTTTGCGGCCTTTGCGATTCCACCAGCATTACAACGTAAAATTTTGCTCTACGGCGTACTCGGTGCAATTGTACTGCGGACCATCTTTATTTTTATTGGTGCATGGTTTGTCCAAGAATTCTCTTGGATTTTATACCTGTTCGGTGCGTTCTTGGTTTACACGGGCTTCAAGTTCTTAAAAGGACAAGATGATGAACCCGACATCGAGAATATGGCGATATTGAAATGGTTGCGTAAACATTTGCGTATCACACCACAACTGCAAGGCGATAAATTCTTTGTTCGTCAAAATGGTGTGTTGTGGTTTACGCCATTATTCTTGGTACTAGTACTGGTTGAAGCATCTGATGTAATTTTTGCAGTAGACTCAATTCCTGCAATTTTTGCGGTCACCAGTGATCCGTTTATTGTGTTAACAGCAAACCTGATGGCCATTTTAGGTCTGCGTGCCATGTTCTTCTTGCTCTCTGGTGCTGCGTCGAAGATGCATTACCTACCGTATGGTCTCGGGATTATCCTGTTGTTCATTGGTTTTAAAATGTTGATGCTCGATGTATTCCACATGCCAATTTGGATTTCACTCGGCTTTATCGTGATTGTATTAAGCATTACCGCGTGGCTGTCGATTCGTCACAATAAAAAACAAGAGAATCCATCGGCTTAAATCAGATGAATTGATCTTAGAAAGACAGATTTAGTCCGCTGAATCTGTCTTTTCTACTTCTGCGGCACTCAAAATTGAAACTGACCAAGGTCATTTGGACCGCTGCTGCAAAAAACTGGATCATCGTATTTTAGCCGAATGAGGACTCAGTCAACGTTATACAGTCTAGCCAATTATTTTCAGGTACAATCAACCGAAAAAAGTAAAAGTTGTAGGGTTTTCCATGTCTTCATTGTTGCAGACCACTGTCGTTCGCGGTCGTTTTTTAGATATTCAAAATTTAGTTGCTCAAGCTGCGGACATCGCAGAGCAGGTCCGTTATCTAGAAGATGGCGTGCTGATCAGTGAAGCAGGAAAAATTAAATGGTTTGGTCCTTGGCAAGATGCAGCCGCACATCTGCCAGAAGGCGTTGCAATCCAACATTATCCTGAAAAGTTGATTGTGCCTGGTTTTATTGACACCCATATTCATTTCCCGCAAACGGAAATGGTCGGTGCTTATGGTGAACAACTGTTGGAATGGCTGAATACCTATACGTTTCCCACCGAAATGCAGTTTCAAGACCCTACCTATGCCGCAAAAATTGCCGAATTCTTTGTGCAAGAACTGTTAAAAAATGGCACCACCACCGCCTTAGTATTCTGTACCGTCCATCCAGAATCAGTGGATGCTTTATTTGAAGCTGCTCAACGCCACCAGATGCGTCTGATTGCAGGTAAAGTGATGATGGACCGTCATGCACCTGATGCCTTATGTGACACGCCTGAACGTGCGTATACAGACTCTAAGGCATTGATTGAAAAATGGCACGGGCAGGGGCGCGCGCTGTATGCGATTACACCTCGTTTTGCACCAACCTCCACGCCTGAACAATTACAACTGGCAGGGCAACTTAAAGCCGAATATCCAGATGTCTATGTGCATACCCATTTAAGTGAAAATAAGCATGAAATTGCATGGGTCAAAGAATTATTCCCTGCACAGCAAGGTTATCTGGATGTTTATCATTATTATGGACTGACAGGATCGCGTTCTGTCTTTGCTCACTGCGTGCATTTAGAAGACAGTGAATGGGATTGCATGCATGCCACGGATTCAGCCATTGCTTTTTGTCCAACTTCAAACCTGTTTCTCGGTAGTGGTTTGTTCCCCTTGAAAAAGACATGGGAAAAACAAGTCAAGGTCGGTTTGGGCACCGATATTGGTGCAGGAACATCCTTCAACCAACTCCAGACGCTAAATGAAGCCTATAAGGTACAACAATTACAAGGCGACAAACTGTCTGCTTTTGAATCGCTTTATCATGCCACGCTAGGGGGTGCCAAAGCATTAAGCCTCGAACAGCAATTAGGTAACTTTGATATCGGTAAAGAAGCTGATTTTATCGTGCTCGACCTACAAGCAACCGCCTTACAGACATTGCGTCAACAACAGGCCAAAGGCATTGAAGATGCTTTATTTGCCCTCATGACCATGGGTGATGATCGTAATATTCACGCAACTTATGTGTATGGTCAAGCGGCCTATGTCCAGCCTAAATAAGTCCGTTGCCCTCGCAATGCCCAAGTTAAAACTGTGCCTGCTGCTGCTTGCAGGCACGATCATACTTCGACACGATAGTCATGGTGCGAACAAAAAACAAGCAACAAAAGATGCATCTCGATAGAAGATGTATTAAAATAAACGCATATTTTGAGGTGTTGCAGGTCAACGCCTTTTTTATTTTTGATTTTTAGGTATCTGCCCATGACCGTTCAAATGAGCGTAATGATTTCAGCTGAAGAAATCCAAGCAAAAGTACAAGCGCTTGGTGCTAAAATTAATGCCCACTATGCCCAAAGTGATAAAGAACTTGTCTTAATTGGCTTATTACGTGGTTCCGTTATTTTTATGGCTGATTTATGCCGAACAATTGAAAAACCTCATGAACTCGACTTTATGACGGTTTCGAGCTATGGAAAATCAACCGTTTCGAGCCGTGATGTACGCATTCTAAAAGACTTAGACGGCGAAATTCGTGGTAAAGATGTCCTGGTTGTTGAAGACATTATTGACTCTGGGCATACCTTAAGCAAAGTGCTTGAAATTTTGGAAACACGTGAACCCAACTCCATCGAATTGTGCACACTCGTGAGCAAACCTTCACGCCGTGAAATTAATTTAGACGTAAAATTCTTGGGCTTTGAAGTCGAAGATAAGTTTATTGTCGGCTATGGTCTCGACTATGATCAAAAATATCGCCATATTCCTTTTATTGGTGAAATTGGTCTCTAAGCTTAGCGTCTAAATACACTTTTTCTAGCCTTCTATCTCTCGAATTACTCAGGATTTAGGAGGTTTTTTATGTCTTTTTACTATCAATCCCTCACACAAAAACACCACATTTCTTTGCAGTTCTGCTGTTTAACTCAAACCCTTTTCTCCAAAATAATAAGCAAAATCATTAACTCAAAATAAGAACAAGGAGAATACTCATGTGGTCACTCATTGTTGCAATTGTGGTCGGTTTTATTGCGGGTCTGATTGCCCGTGCACTGCATCCTGGCGATAACAAGGCAGGCTTTTTGCTCACAACACTCTTAGGGATTGCAGGTTCTTTACTGGCAACTTATGGTGGACGCATGCTCGGTCTTTATGCCGACAATGTAGCCGCTGGCTTTATTGCCTCAGTGATTGGCGCGATTATTATTTTGTTTATCTATAATCTTATTATAAAAAAATCCCGCGCTTAATTTTTCGCATAAAAAAAGCCTTTTCACGTGAACCATGAAAAGGCTTTTTTAAAAATTAATTTCTATCTCATTACAAACCTAACTCTTTCCAAATGAGTTCAATTTGCTCGGCAGGGAAGCCACCCGCCGCTTTAAAACCATTCGAGAAAATCAGTGTCGGTGTTCCATTTACGCCAAGAGATTGACCTAGTTTCAAATTACGTTCAATTGGATTGGCACAGCTTTTATTCCCCGCAGGAGCAATCCCTTTAGCAATCAGGTTTTCCCAAGCATAACTTTGATCTTTTTCACAATACACCGCTTTAGACGGCGCAACCGATTGCGGCTTGATTGGATAAATGAAAGTATAAATGGTCACGTTATCCAGTTTTTTTAATTCAGCCTCAAGTTGCTTGCAATACGGGCAATTTGGGTCAGAAAAGATCGCCAATTGGCGTTTACCATTACCTCGCACCGTTTTCACCGCATCTTGTAATGGCAATTTTTTCCAGTCAATTGAGTTCTGCTTTAAAATCAAATCTTTGGTCAAATTACGCTGATCGTTCAACCGAATCATCGATCCCACTAAAATATGTTGGGTATTTTCTCCAACATAAACCACTTGACCATCCATAGAGCCACTATAGATACCCGACATTTCCGTGCTTTGAATATTCTCAATTTTCAAATCTGGATGCTGTTTGGCTAGATTGGTTTTTACAGTCTCGACACTCGCAAAACTAGACCAAGAAATGAAACTCGCCAGCATCGCAACCATTGTTCTTTTCAACATGAATTCTGCTCGTTCACGTAAGTTATAAAAGTGAATCAGTTTAATCCGAATGATTGTGATGATTGATAATTTTTATCAGGTATTTGGTAAAACAAATACCTGAGTGTTTCACGTGGAACTATGCCTTAAACCGATAAAGGATTAATTTCTACCGAGACATGCACAATTTCCTCATGAATTGATAAAGCGGCACGCACTTCATCCGCACTGATGGATGAGTGACTACTGAGTGCCAAAATACAGGCAAACTTCCCTTTGGCGACTTTCCAGACATGTAAATCGGTCACTTCAACAACCACAGGGAGATCCTGAATCACCTCACGGATTTCCTCTACCACAGGATGATTCATTTCCGCATCTAATAGGGTTTTCGCCGTGTCCTGCATCAATCCTACAGCCCAACGTGCGACCAAAATTGCCCCTAAAACCCCTAATAAAGCATCAAGGAATGACCAACCCATGTATTTCCCAGCAAAAAGAGCAACAATAGCAAAGACCGAAGTCACGGCATCGGCAACCACATGTAAAAAAGCGGCTTTTTGATTCAAATCATGCTCGTGCTGATGCGAATGAGTCGATTCTTCACGATGGTGATGGTGATGGTGATGGTGATGGTGATGGTGATGGTGATGGTGATGGTGATGGTGATGGTGATGGTGACCATCATGTAACAACCATGCACAAATCAAGTTCACCACCAAGCCTAAAATCGCAATGGGGATCGCTTGATTATATTGAATATCAATAGGATGAATCAGGCGTTCTACCGACTGAAATGCCATAAAAATTGCAACCACCAACAGTAAAATCGCGCTGCTGTATCCCGCTAAAATTTCAATTTTCCACGTACCAAAGCTAAAACGGTGATCCTGAGCATAATGACGTGCAGCACGATAGGCAAAATAAGCCAAACCCAATGCCAACATATGCGAACTCATGTGCCAACCATCGGCAAGTAATGCCATAGAATTAAAGATCCAGCCGCCAATCACTTCTAATAGCATCATGACTGCCGTTAAAATAGTCGCAATTAGGATTCGTTTTTGTGCCAAAGGATTCCCTTCATCAAATTGATGACTATGGTTTCTGTGCATGATCGAATGTTGCATAATGTTCTCACCAATATACTCCCCAGTAGTATATTTATTTTTGGAGGAAAGTGTGGGCCATTTATATGAAGATCAAAAAATTAAGAATCGCGTAAAGCGTTTGCAAGGGCAAATTCAAGCAATCGACCAAGCCCTCATGCAACCAGACAGCTCTTGTATTGAGGTATTACAGCAAGTGGCTGCGGTAAAGGGGGCAGTCAATGGTCTGATGAATGAACTGATTGAAGCCCATCTGCGCCATCATGTTCTAAAACCTCATAGTGAATTTGATGAAGCTGAACTTGCTGAATTTTTAAAGTTATTAAAACGCTACGGTTAGTGATTGTTTAAGCATCAGTTTCGGCTTAAGCTGTCGAAACTCTTTATTTTTTATTGAGCTTTTTCCGACAGTTTTTGTGATGCTTTATGACGGTTCAACATCCTTGGCGTTCATTTATCATGGTCAGCCTTGCCTTGATTATGGGAACTATCGGTACAGCTTTAGCCAGCCCGCTGTATCCGATTTATCAAGAACTGTGGCATTTATTGCCCAGCCAGATTACCTATATTTTTGTTGCTTATATGTTTGGCTGTTTAGCAATGCTGCTCTTTTTTGGCCGCGCCAGCAACAGCTTTGGTTTTTTGCGTACACTGCAAGTCGGTCTCATATTTGTCATTCTAGGATTAGTCCTTTCTGCTTTAGCCAGTAGCACTGCTTGGCTCGGTTTAGGACGTTTTATTATTGGGATTGCTTCAGGGCTGATCAGTACTTCCGCCATGTTAGGTCTCATGCTGACCATTCCAGACCGTCATAAATCTCATGCCCCACAGTTAAGCTCAATTATTACCGTCATTGGTTTTGCTTTAGGGCCATTGATTGGCGGTGTGATTGCTCAATTTTCTGCATTTCCATTGCTCACGCCCTATCTGCCAATTATTGCAGGGGCAGTCCTCTGTTTAATTGGACTCTTTCGCTTAAAATCACCGACTTTTCAAGCACAAACCTTTTCAATTGCACCGCATTTAGAGCTTCCTGCCGCCCAGACCCGAACTCATTTTTTTATTGCAGGTTTAACTGCATTTTGTGCTTTTGGTATATTTAGTCTGTTTGCTTCGCTGTCTGCGTCCTTTGTCAAAGACCTGATTCCATGGCATGGTCCTCTGGTCAGTGGTGTCGCGATTTCCAGCATTCTGTTTATTTCAGCGATCGTACAGTTTTTTGCCAAATCGTTACCCGCAGCACGTAGCTTAAATTATGGTTTGATTTTACTGATGGGCAGTTGTCTACTCTTAGCCATCTGTATGCAAACCCAATTGAGTCTATTGTTTTTTATTAGTGATATTGGCGTGGGCTTGGGACATGGTCTAGGTATTATGGGATCATTTGGTTTGATTCATCAAATGACAGATCCACACAATCGTGCCGCAGTGATCTCGACCTATTTGTTTATGGGATATCTAGGCACGATCATGCCGATTATTGCGGTAGGTTACAGTGCGGATTTATGGGGCTTAAATCTCGCAGTGATCGGTTTTGGCATTGGCATGAGCATCCTCTGCTTAACGCTGTATCTTTGGCACCGCAAACAAAAGGCTTTACTTCCAATCTAAAGTAAAGCCTTCTCAAAACTATAATAAAACCAGTTAAATTATGATCAAAAAATTACTTTCCAATACAGAACGATCCGAAAATTTTCCCTAACAAATCATCCGCACTAAATTCACCTGTAATTTCACTTAAAGCATTTTGTGCAAGACGTAGCGACTCGGCAACCAATTCACCTGCATGAAACACCACCAACTGCTCATGGGCTTCTGCAAGATAGTGCTGTGTGCGCTTCATTGCGTCTAAATGACGTGTTCGTGCGATAAAGGTGTCTTCCTCTGGCTGAAAGCCAGCATGCACTGTAATCGCCTCTATGAGTGATTGAACGCCTGTTTCCTGTTTGGCTGAAACCGTAATATGGCGAAAACCTTGAAAATCGCCAATTTGAGCTGTTGCATCGGTTAAATCACATTTATTCCCAATCAACATTAAGCGTTTCGGTTCAAGATGATGCTCAAAGTATTCCCGTGCCAATTGCAGTGGGTCTTCACCTTGACTCAAGTCATAGACCAATAACAATAAATCAGCTTGCTCAATTTCTTTAATCGCGCGGCGAATACCTTCTTTTTCCACCACATCGCCTGTTTCACGCAATCCTGCGGTATCGGTCAATGTTATGGGCAAACCATTGAGGCTGATCTTTTCATGCAACACATCGCGGGTGGTTCCTGCAATATCCGTCACAATCGCGCGCTCAATGCCCGCTAAGGCATTGAGTAAAGAAGATTTACCCGCATTCGGCTTACCTGCAATCACCACCTGTAAACCTTCACGTAGTAATTGTCCTTGACGGGCAGATTTCTGCACCACAGCCACGGAATGCTGTACATCTTCCAATAAAGTTAAAATCTTGCCGTCAGCCAAGAAGTCAATTTCTTCTTCAGGAAAGTCGATTGCCGCTTCCACGTGCAAACGCAAATGAATCAACTTTTCTAGCACAGTATTCACTTTATGTGAAAAGGCCCCTTGCAAAGAACGCACTGCAGAACGAGCCGCAGCCTGCGAAGTCGCATCAATCAAATCGGCAATCGCTTCTGCTTGTACCAAATCCAGTTTGCCATTTTCAAAAGCACGCATGGAAAACTCGCCTGCCTTGGCTGCGGTTGCACCCAATTCTAAACAACGGGCGAGCAAGGCATTTTGAATCACAGGTCCACCATGTCCCTGTAACTCAACCACATCCTCACCTGTGAACGAGTTCGGATTGGGAAAACAAATCACCAAACCCTCATCCAACACTTCTTGCACATCATCCAAAAACTGGCGGAAACCCGCCATCCGTGCTTTGGGTAAAGCTTTTTGGCATAACTGTTCTGCAATCGCATAAGCTTGCGGACCAGAAAGACGAATTACCCCCACACCACCACGACCTGGCGGAGTAGCAATCGCTGCGATAGTGGTTTGATGCTGCATACAATTCACCTGACGTTAGTCCCAATCGAACCCAAATAAAAATCCGCCTAAGATTACCATCTTAAGCGGATTTAATCAGCTAGTTGCCGTGAGAAGCTGCGTTATGCGGCTTCTTTCGAGCTACGTGCTTTTTCTACTGATTTATTAATAAACCATTGCTGTGTAATCGTAATCGTATTGTTCACAATCCAGTACAGCACTAAACCTGCAGGGAAGAACAACATGAATACCGTGAACATAATTGGCATAATGCGGAACACTTTCGCCTGCATTGGATCGGCAGGTTGCGGGTTCAACATTTGCTGAATGAACATGGTCACGCCCATCAATAATGGCAGGATAAACCAAGGATCCATTGCTGATAAGTCTTGAATCCAGAGCATCCAAGGCGCATGACGCAATTCCACACTTTCCATCAATACCCAATACAAAGCCAAGAAGATTGGCATTTGGAGTAATAATGGTAAACAGCCTGAAAGTGGGTTGACTTGCTCACGCTTGTACAATGCCATCATTTCTTGAGAGAAGCGCATACGGTCTTCACCGAATTCTTCTTTCATTCGCTGCATTTCTGGTGCAATTACACGCATTTTCGCCATCGAGCGATAGCTCTTAGACGACAACGGCCACAAAATGAGTTTAACCAATACAGTCAGTAAAATAATTGACCAGCCCCAGTTTCCGACCAAGTTATGGAAGAATTGTAAGCCAAGGAACAATAATTTCGCGATTGGCCATAACCAACCATAATCAACCGTCTGATTTAAACCTACAGCCAAGTCTTTCAATTCAGATTGAATTTTAGGACCTGAATAGAACGTCGCGTCAACTTCCGCCACAGTACCTGCAGGCACATTAATGGTTGGTGAAGTAAAACTGAGGATGTTCATGTCATCACTCGATTTACGCGACTCTAATTTAGCGCTATAAGCTTGACCATTCGCCTGAGTCAACTTCAACTCGCCTGGAATCCAAGCACTAACGAAGTAATGCTGAACCATTGCAACCCAGCCGCCTTTTGCTTCAACATTTAACTTTTCGTCGTTAAAGTTGGCAAATTTAAGCTTGTTGTAATGTTCTTCAGGCGTACCCCATGCACCACCCAAGAAGGTGCCCAAGGTGAAAATACCCTGATCCGATTTACCTGGATCTTCTGAATTATCGCGTTTGAGCTGACCAAACATCTGGCCTTGCCAGTTTTGACCGCTGCGGTTAACCACTTTGTGATTGACCACAACTGGATATTCGCCTTGAGTGAACGTGAAAGTTTTAATAATTTCTACGCCGTCAGTCGTTTTAAAGACCATCGGAACAGAAAGTACTTGGACTGACTTGCCGTCTTTATCTTTCGCTGCTTTTGCATCAGCTAAAGTATATGCAGATTTCTCAATTTCATAGACAGGACGACCATTACGACCACTGTCAGGTCCATTTAGACCAATTAAACCAGATTGTGCAACATACGTACGTTTGGCATCGCTTTCCAGCATAACAAACGGTTCATCGCTATCTTTGTTTTTATCATGATTGAGTAATTCAACACGAACAATATCACCACCTTTAGGATTAATCCAAAGATGATAAAGGTCAGTTTGAACTGAAATAAGCTGTTGACTTGCTGCCGCAGTCGATTCTGTAGTTTGCTGAGCAGTACTATTTGCTTGTGGCACATCAGGAGCAGCCGTAGCTGTCTGTCCATTTGGCAAGTCGGCAGACACTTCATGTGAAACTACTGCAGCAGCTTGTGGCTGCTGTTGTACTTCATTATGACCATAGTCCTTTTGCCATGCCAAAATAAGCAAATATGCGACGACAAACATGGCTCCTAGAATTGCAATCCTGGCCCATTGTTGCATATCTATTACCCCAAAAAGTTAGAGTGATTTTGATTCCATAAACATCCACGAAAGGGTACAGCAACGAGATGCATTTGAGAATCGATTTGCTGAAATGAAATAAAACGAATTGCTTTTGCAGGAACAGGATCATAGCCCGAGCCGCCCCATGGATGACATCGACAAATACGATTTGCAGCCAACCAAACACCCCGTACAGCTCCATGTGTATGGATTGCTTCCAATGAATATTGAGAACATGTAGGTAGATACCGACAACGTGGTCCTAACATAGGACTAATTGCGATCTGATAGAATCGAATAAACCAATGCAGCACACGTACCATTGGCCTTCTCTACTTCTGTGGGGAGGGAGCTATTTTTGAATGCTTTTTAGCAATGCGTTGCAGCTTTTGCCAAGCAAATTGTAATTGCTGATGCAATTCTGAATTCGCGACTGTTTCTATACCAACTTTAGGCATAACAACAATATCCAAGGCATCCAGTTGCATTTGATGCAGGCGAAAACTTTCGCGAGCAAGTCGTTTTACTCGATTTCTTTCATGCGCACGGCGCACTTTTTTCTTAGCAACAACAATACCCAAACGACTGTTAGGCTGTTTGGAAGGTGTCGCAAGAAATAAGAAATGGGGTTGGTGCACTTTAAAAAGCGCACCATCAAACACAATTTTATAATCGGCAGCACAACGAAGACGCCGCTCTGTGCCGAAGTCATAAAGTGTCATAACACCCAAAATCGTCTAAGCGCTAACAAATTAAACAGTTAAGCTGTGACGACCTTTTGCACGACGGCGAGCTAATACTTGACGACCAGCTTTAGTAGCCATACGAGCACGGAAACCATGAACGCGCTTACGCTTTAATTCAGATGGTTGGAATGTACGTTTCATATCGAAACTCCAAAAAATGATCTTTCTATAAAGGTCCGCGATTTTAGTGTCCATTGCTTGAGCTGTCAATCAAAAACACCTATTCGAACCAAATAAACTTGTAATCAATAAAACTTAACTTGGAAAGCCTGAATTAAGTCTTTCCCGGATTTAAAAACTATTCACATCATAATGAGTTGTTAAATAATGGGAAATAAGTTATAAACAGTATTATTCACAAATTTATCCACACCACTATAAATACGCAATGATTTAAATTTAAATTCATTCTGGTGTTCAAGTTATCCACAGTAAAAGCAATCCTTATAAATAAATTCAAATTTTAAAATTTAAATTTATTACTATTAGGGAGCTGTTTTTCTGTGGAAAACCAATTTTTAATACATAAAAACAAGAGTTAACATTGTGGATATCTATGTTTTTAAGCGTTTAAGGGATTGTGGATAACTTAGTGTGTTTTTTTATCCACAGTCTGTGGGTGTTTTTATCCACATATGGTTTTGAATTTAAATTTAGATTGTTTATTTCTTTTTTGAGCAACTTTTGCAGAATTCTTCATGACAGATGTGGATAACTTGGTTAGAATGGCGACCCGCTTTGGCGGACAATGGTGTTTTTAAATTTAAAAATGGATGAATAGGGGTTTCAC
>NZ_CP098733.1 GCF_023824315.1 Acinetobacter tibetensis
ATTGGGTGACAGAACTCCATTCAAAAGTACTGATTGAAACCATGATCATCACAGCAACCAAGGCAGCCATTGGAATAACTTTGAGCCAATCACTAATAAACACAACTAAAATGAGAAGAAAAATACCCGCAGAGAAGGTTGATAAGCGTGTCAGACCACCTGACTTCACGTTAATCATAGATTGACCGATCATGGCACAACCTGCCATACCACCCATGAAGCCAGAGGCAATATTTGCAATACCTTGTCCTTTACATTCCTGATGCTTATCACTTGGTGTATCTGTCATTTCATCGACAATAGTTGCTGTCATCATAGACTCAAGTAAACCTACGGCTGCCAGTGCAACTGAATACGGCAAAATGATCATCAATGTTTCAAAATTTAGAGGAATATTTGGGATCAAGAACATTGGAAGTGTGTCAGGTAATGCTCCCATATCTCCAACAGTCCGTACATCAATTCCTAGGGCTATTGCTAACAATGTAATAGCAATGATGCAAACAAGTGGAGAAGGGAATAATTTTCCTAATTTTGGAATTAAAGGAAATAGATAAATAATCGCTAAGCCTAAAGCAACCAAAGCATATACATGCCAAGTTACATTAGTCAGTTCGGGTAGCTGAGCCATAAAAATTAAGATGGCCAATGCATTTACGAAGCCAATCACTACAGATTTAGAGACAAAGCGCATTAGCTTAGCCAATTTCAGGTAACCTGCTAATATTTGAATGACACCAGTTAAAATCGTTGCAGCAAGCAGATATTCAAGCCCATGTTCTTTGACCAATGTGACCATAAGCAGTGCCATCGCACCTGTGGCTGCTGAAATCATAGCTGGACGACCGCCAACAAAAGAAATAACGACAGCAATACAGAAGGATGCGTATAAACCTACTTTAGGATCTACACCTGCAATAATTGAAAATGCGATAGCTTCAGGGATTAATGCAAGACCGACAACAAGTCCTGCAAGCACATCTCCACGGATGTTAGAGAACCATTGTTCTCGTACATTAGATAACATAAACATAGCCTGTTTTTTAATTTTTCAGATAGGCTAGTGATGTGATATATACAACACACAAGCGACTACACCACATCACTAGACAGTGATGAGTTATTTACTGATTAAAGAGGTAAATAAACTTAAGGTGGCGTAAGTGTCATAAATTCAGTGCATTGTTTGAGAGAAAATATCAGAGCAAGGATAACAGCTCGGTATCATTCTATCTACCCTAACCATTTTGTAGAAGCTGCTTATTCAGCTAAGAAAATTGTCAATTTGCATTCTAAAAAACTGTGCATTTAACATAATACACGTTATACGAAGTACACTTGTATATTAATATAAATATCAATAACTTATAAATTTTAAACTGGATAAAAAAACAGCAAAAAACCGACTTGGAAACAAGTCGGCTTTTTTATGTTCGATTCTGTAAGCTTTTGCCAATAAAAAATGGAAGAACTTTGCAAAATTTACAATTTTGTATTAACATTTTTATATTAACAAAAAGCGATGCAACTATGGAAATTGAGTTTTCATGGGATGAGCATAAAGCAGATACAAACCTCAAAAAACATGGTGTAGCTTTTGAAGATGCAACATTGGTTTTTTATGATGCTCATGCCGTCTTCAAACAGGATCGCTTTGAAAATGGTGAATATCGTTGGCAAGCGATAGGTCTCGTATACGGGCAGACAGTTTTATTAGTGGCTCATACTGTACAAGATCATAATGGGATTGATCATATCCGTATTATTTCAGCACGACAGGCAGAGAAAAAAGAGAGGAAACAGTATGAACAAAACCGTTACTTACAAAGTTGATTTGAATAAAACTCCTGTCTTATCTGAAGAACAAAAGGCAAGACTTGAGGCCTTAGCTAAACGCCCAGACAGTGAAATAGACTTTTCAGACATTCCTGAACTTGATGAAAGTTTTTGGAAAAATGCAGTGCAGAATCCTTTTTACAAGCCGACTAAACAAGTAACTACGGTTCGCATCGATGCAGATGTCATGCAGTGGCTAAAAGCCCAAGGCAAAGGCTATCAGACACGAATGAACAAAATTCTGCGTGATGCCATGCTGAATGAACTAAAGAATCATCCATAAAAAATGGGAGCTATAGGCTCCCATTTTTGACTTCGTATAATCCGTATTATGTTAATTTTAGAGAAATTAAAAATAGTTTTTTAATATGAAAACTAACTTTCAAGAGAGAAATCTACGTTTAAATTCTATTATTTTAAGGAGAATTACTATCCTTAGTAGAAATTTCTACTCCAACAATAGAATAGTTATCTGTAGGTTCAGCATTTTTTACAAAAAAAAGTGCTTCAAAGAAAAATTCAGAAAACTCCCCATATTCTAAAGAAAAATCCCTAATCATTTTTTTAGTAATCGCTGAATAAAATCCATCACTACTCAGTAATAAGCGATCTTGATCTTCTAAAGTTATTTCAAAGCTATCAGTAACAAGTTCACTTGACCTAGAACCTAATGCACTAAAAATAATATTTTTTCTAGGGTAATTATATAATTCCTCTTTCGTAAGCAATCCTTCATCAAAAAGCTTTTGAGCTTCCGTATGGTCAACAGTTAATTGTACTATTCCTTGATTTCGAAGTAAGTAAGCTCTTGAATCTCCTGTATGGATGCCTATTAAATTAAACTCACTATCTATATAGGTAGCCGTTAATGTTGTCGCCATTCCATATAACTCTGGATCTTCTTGTCCTAAAACTTTTAATTCTTCGTGAATTTCATGAGTAATTTTTTCTAAATTAGAAATCGATATATCATCAAGATTACTAAATTTTTGATAAAAAGCTTTAGTGGCGTATTTGGAAGCATACTTACCACCTTTATGGCCACCTAAACCATCTGCAACAATTAGGAGAAGACCACCATGTTCAATGTACTGAACTAAGTAGCTATCTTCATTAGCACTTCTAGGTCCTTTAGCAGAGAAATATAGGGGATTCATTAAATACCATGCTTAGCAAAGCCTTGCTGAATTAGTGGCGGAAGTTCGGAACGATTAAAATTAATAGATTTTGGTAAATGGTTGATCGCTGATATGACTTCTCGTCTACGTACAGCACTTTCTAACACAAATCGTCTTGCTGTATTATCGTCACAATTCTTAATTCTTGAAACAAATTTCTGCTCAACATACCAACGATTGTGACTTGCTCCCATAATTAATAGGCCTAGTAATACATTACTACGAACTTCTGGATCGTTAATTATCCAAAAACTATCAAGACGAGATGCAAGCACATCACACATTGCAAAATCAAAACTATAACTATAAATCCATTTTGCGTAGATTCCACAAAGCCTACTAACCATATTCGTATCGTTAATTTTTACTAATTTTTCTAAAATCTCACTATCAAGATTAATAAGAATATTCTGAGAATCAGATAAAGGATTTGTTTCTAATAAATTTATAAAATCATTTACAAATGTCAGATCATACACATTTTGAGATTTTAGAATAGAAAGAATTTTTTCTTGATTACTACCAACTACAGGTTGTTCACTCTCATTCATTACGATAGAAATTACAGCTTCTCTCAAATCTTTTACAGACTGGAATCTATCGTTTTTTTCTGATCTGGTACATATTTGAAGGATCCCTTCATAAGGGTTTGTAGGGTCTTTAATTTGATTACATGGAACTCGCGCACCAGAACCTGTAGTCGTCAAATCATGAAGAATACATCCTACAGAATAAATATCTGAGGCCCTGCTCGAAAATTTTAACTCGCTTGTAATTTCTGGAGCTGTATATCTATCACTTCCCATATACATACCTGTTTGAGTTAAAACAGATACTTGAGATTTATCTAATGAAATTAGACCAAAATCACTAATTGCATAATCATTTCCGAATTTAAGAATATTTTGAGGTTTCAAATCTCGATGATAAATGCTCAAATCATGTATGGCTTCTAAGCCAGCAAAGATATCCATTAAAATTTTAATACGAATTGAAAGCGGTTGAGCCTTAACAAAGGCTAAATCATCTCCCAAGGTGGAATCTGCTACAGGCATAATGTAAGCAGGCGGATCTAAGTGTATTTCTGAACGAAGTACTTTTACTACGTTCGGATGATCAATTTCTGTTAGCGTTATCACTTCTCGCTTAAATCGATCTTTAATATGTTCAATTTCTTGTTGAGATAAAACTTGCCCTTGATTGGGATGAAATTCTTTTCTAGCTGCAAACGTCCCATCAGAAAATTGAATAAGAGATACGATTGCAAACCCACCTTGTCCTAATTGCTTAATTACCTGATAGCTACACATAATTCCCCCCTATAAAATAAATAAGTATTTTAAAAATCAAATATTTATTTTATACAAAACATACCTAAAATTCACTTAAAAATGCCGCTATTCCAATTCATTTTAATTTTATAATTTTAAAAATTGAATAAAATTTTTGTCTATTTAACATAAAAACTCTTATGCGAAATGCCAGTAAATCATGGGCATTTTTGCTATTAATCAATCTTCATTTAGATGAGGGTATGCTGTCTAATAGTGCTTTGGCTCTAGCACGAGATCTACTTACACTTGGGCTCATTTTTTGATCTGATTCATTCTCTTTTTTCTCGGTATCTTGGAAACTAGATAAGAAACTAGAGCTAATTTCTTTTTTTGGTTTATCAAAAGCAGGTTTTTCTTGAGTATCTTTATCCTGTGAACGAAATCGATATAAATAGCTTTTAAATGTATTCAAATTTAGATCTAAATCATGATCCATTTGAAGTTTTTCAACAATAGATTGTTGCGTATACCCCTCATTTACAAGTTGCTCAATGACTGGCAAAAGAAGAGAGAACCTTACACTTTTTTTCCGTTTCATATTCAATTTTTCTCAGATGGAATATGTACAATATATAGATTAATTGCTTACTATTTACATCAAATTTGAAACTTTTTGCTAAATTAAAAGAACTATTTACATTACTTTCACAACTAAATGCCAATATTTTGCATCCTATTTGCATTTTCATTAAAAGAATTAAGAAATAAACGCCCTAAAAAGCTCAAAATAGCGAAAAATCTACTCAATAATTTTAAATTTTTATTCCTATAAAGATCCTTATTTTATGGATACACCATACGCACCTTACAGGATGCAAAAAATCAATAACTTACAATCTTAAAGCATATATGGAAATCAAAAAATTCATACATAATTAACCTTATTGCACTGATTTATATAGAATTGATATGTATGAAGATAGAAGCCTCTTCCAGCACCTAATATCTTTGATTTTAGTCGGGATCGATTGAGCGCTCTTATAAAGAATTGCAGGGAAGTTAAGGGTTATAAAATTAATAGCAATTCAATACATCAATTTTGCATCATAAAAAATAAATATTGAATCAATTAAACCATTAAATTACATAAAGAATAGTTTAATACATGTAAGGATTTACTGACTTTTAAAATGATCTTTTCACACTCTAAAAAATCAAGAAAAATGCTATTTTTGGAAGAATTTTTGGTTATTCCACGTATCTTTCTAATGAAATACTGCATTAAATGATCCAATAGATGTAAATAAATACCAAATGATTCATGTATAGACCTATTGTTTTATACATATATGTAAGGATTAACTAAAAAAAGGGAAGTTGAAAATTTAAGACATAACTAAAAACGGCTTTTTAAAGCCCATAAATAGCTTTTAAGTTAAAACAACGTAAACCATTGGTCATAAGAAGAAATATGCTTTAAATCGCATTCTATGCGCTTATAGCAGTATTTTTAGAGCGAGTGTCTACGAGCGAACTATAAAAACTTGCGCCTAGACCCTCTGAAAAACTGTTTTTTTAATTTTGAACTTTTTAAATATATAAATCATATGCAAAAAATAGATTCTAGATCGAGCGTAGCGAGTAAAAAAGCTTTATGAGCAAAGCGAATTCCTAGTTGCTTTTGCTTTTTTTTAAAGTCAGAACTTAATCAGTCAAAAAATTGCCCCGAAGGATCGAGCGAAAGCGAGATTCAATAGAGTTTGAGCGTAGCGAAAACATAGGGCAATTTTTCATATCTTGGGCTTTTAATTATTTTTAATGCTTTTAATGCTTTTAAGCACGCTGAGAGCCTTTCTATATAAGGCTTTCAAACCCAATAAGACTACAATCTCTTTGTCATAAGACTACAATCTCTTTGTCATAAGACTACAATCTCTTTGTCATAAGACTACAATCTCTTTGCATTTGACTACATATGTTGATAATGTAGTTTAAACAACACTAATAATATGTAGTTCTATGAAAAGTGATTTGGTTGTCAAAGATAATATTCTTGTTAATGCTAGTTATAATCTAGAAGTTACAGAACAACGGCTAATACTCTTATCTATCATAAGAGCTAGAGAAACAGGACAAGGTATTACTTCTGATAGTAAATTAGAGATACATGCTTCTGACTATGCGACACGCTTTGATGTATCTAGGGAAGCAGCTTACAGTGCTTTAAAAAATGCTGTTCATAATCTTTTTGAAAGAAAATTTTCTTTTAAAGATAATCATAAAGATACTAACAAAGAAATTGTAGTCAAATCACGATGGGTTAGTAGAATCGCCTATATAGATGATCTTGCTATTCTAGAAGTTACATTTGCCCCCGATGTTGTTCCTCTCATCACTAGATTAGAGAAACACTTTACTAGTTACCAATTAAAACAAGTCGCTCAATTAACTAGTAAATATGCTATCCGCTTATACGAATTGTTAATCTCATGGAAAGAGGTTGGCAAAACACCAGTCATTGATTTAGCAGACTTTCGAGAACAATTAGGTTTAGAAATCAATGAATATCAGAAGATGATTAACTTCAAAAATCGGGTATTAGAACCAGCTATAAAACAAATTAATCACTTAACTGATATTACTGTTGAATATGAACAATTCAAAAAAGGAAGATCTATTTCAGCCTTATCATTCACTTTTAAACCTAAAAAAGTTAATACTCCAGTAACCGAAATTAAGAACGCTCATAATAATTTTGATCTGTTTTCTCGAATGACAGATTCGCAACGTCATTTATTTGCTAATAAACTTTCAGAGTTACCTGATATGGGAAAATATTCACAAGGAACAGAAAGCTTTCAACAATTTGCTGTTCGTATTGCTGCAATGTTACAAGATCCTGAACGATTTAAAGAACTCTATCCATACCTAAAAAAAGTGGGGTATATGCCATCTAATCAAAAGGACACTGTAAATGGCTAAGTTATCACTAAGTGAGGTTTCTAAACGCTTTAATGTTAGCCGCTCTACACTATATAGAGCTATTAAAGAAGGTCGCTTGTCTCGAAGTTCTGATAATCTTTTCGATGTATCAGAAGTAATCCGTTGCTTTGGTGAACCAACTAAAAAAAATGAAACTAACCAAATCTTAAATCCCCCCAAAGATGATGCTGATTTACGCCAGTTAGTAGATTTCATGAAAAAAGAAATTGAAGCTTACAAAGATCGTGAGCAACGCTATTTAGATCAAATAGACCGCTTTCAATTACTTATAGGGCATAAAGAAAATACTGAAGGTTTGTCTCATGAGACAAACCTGAAACAACCTAATGATGCACTACAAGACAATAAAAGTGACATACCTATAAGCTATATAAATAAGGAAGTGGAACACAATGGAACGTCTCATGAGACAAACATAAGGCATCCCAATGATGCACCACAACACAAATCAATAACACACTATGAGACATTCCAAAAAGAACCTAAAAAACGTGGTTTATTTGGACGAGTATTGAGTGCAGTCTTTAACGAAGATTGAGCTTTCTAGGAAGGAGATCCAGCGTGAAAAAACTGAAAGAGATTCTACAAGGCATTGCCTTTCTCTTGATCGGCATTCCCATCATGATCATTGCCAGTATCATGGATCAAAAAGCTTTCAAGAAAGAGCGAGAACAGCGTCAAAAAGCCCAAGAGCAAAGCAAGTGATTGTGCAGTAAGGTTTATCAATACACACTCAAATTGCTGAGAAAATAGGCATATTGGATGAATGATCCACTAAAAAACCCAGTTTTTTCAAACTGGGTTTTTTAGTGGATCTCAATTCACTGATATTATTGAAGTTATGTAGTGCATTTCGCATAAGCGGTATTATGTTAATTTTAGAAATTCTATATAAATATAGAATTTTTAAAACTTAAATTCTGGCATGTGTCCCATACTTATCAATCATGATCGAACTGGCTTCATTTAGACCACGTACTGTGACATTCGCACCATTCTTTTGAAATTTATTTACAACAGAATCAAGCATGGCGACTGATGTTACATCCCAAATGTGAGAATGGGTCAAATCAATAATCACCTCCTTTACATCCTCTTTAAAGTCAAAACCTTGCATGAACTTTTCAGAAGAACTAAAGAAGATCTGACCTCTCAAATCATATAGACGAGCTGTCCCCTCAAAAGAAGCACTGACCTGAATATCATTTTCTAGTTTATTGGCCAAGAATAAAGCTGAAAGCAGTACACCTGTTAATACCCCTAACGCCAAGTTATGCGTAGCTACCACCACAATCACCGTTGCAATCATCACGACGTTGCTACTTTTAGGATTGTCCTTTA